>CAZNGU010000346.1:0-3463 GCA_964572325.1 uncultured Methylomarinum sp. | reverse complement strand
TGTAGAAATAGTTACGTAGCTTGCTATGCGCCTATTTCTACGCCTTGAATACGAATAAAAATCCTGCGCTATAATGCATAAATTATTTATTTTTCATTCCTAAAGAAATACAAAATCAAAAAAAGGCCATTTTGCTAAAGCAATGAAGAATGCAACGCGTTTACAATATCTGGAAGCTATGGGCATTGATGTCTGGGTTCCAAGGAATAGCACCCAAGCCGAAGTGTTGTATGCAGTTGATGAAAAAATTATCAGGGATATTGATACAAAACCTGGCTCAGTTGAATTAATCAACGAAAAATGGGCTATTTTGGAAAAACAAGTTGCTGAGTGTAAGAGCTGTGGTTTGTGTGATAGCAGAACACAAACAGTTTTTGGTTCGGGAAATATCAATGCAGACTGGATGTTTATAGGCGAAGCGCCAGGACAGAATGAAGACCTGGAAGGGAAACCCTTTGTAGGCCAGGCCGGAAAATTATTGACAGAAATGATTCGAGCCATAGGATTAAGTAGGGGTTCCGTGTATATTGCTAATATTCTTAAATGCAGACCTCCGAATAACAGGGATCCAAGTCTTGAAGAAATCAATAGCTGTAATCAATTTTTACAGCAGCAAATTGCATGGGTAAAACCTAAAATTATTTTGGCTGTCGGGCAAGTTGCAGCTCAAGCATTATTAAAAACTAATGAACCGCTGTCAAAAATTCGAGGTGTTTGCCATCAATTAAATGATATTCCCCTGGTAGTGGTGTATCATCCGGCTTATTTATTAAGATCCTTGTTAGAGAAGCGGCAAGCCTGGCAAGACTTGCAATTAGCCAATAATATATATAAAAAAATAAAATAATATGAGTATATGGAAAATATTAGACACCGTTAAAGATTTTGTTGTTTATGATGCGGATAAAGAGTTTTATGCTAAAGTTTTTCCCGACTCAGTGGATAGAAAAGATTTAATGCGTTTACGCAGAATGCGATTGGAAGATTTATCGTCTGTACAAGAAATTGAAGCTAAAAACTATAATTTTCCTTGGAGTGAACAGATTTTTAAAGAATGCCTGGCCGCAGCAAATTATAGTTGCTGGATTTGTGAAGAACTGGATTCAGTAGTCGGCTATAGTATCGTATCAATGGCAGTCGGTGAAGCCCATATAATGAATATTTGTGTTGATCCTGATGTTCAAAAGCAAGGTGTGGGTGCTAAATTATTGGAAAACATGATTGATCTGGCCAGGAAAAAAGCTGAGCGAATCTTTTTAGAAGTGAGACCCTCAAACGAAGCAGCTATATCACTTTATAGCAAACGAGGGTTTAATGAAATTGGCGTACGTAAAGGTTATTACCCCGCTGTAGATGGATATAGAGAGGATGCGGTTATGCTTGCGCTTGATCTGGTGAGCTTGTTTTAGGGCTGACTACTGTGCTCTGACAATACCATACGGTAATAAATCTATAGAATAACATTTTATTTCAATGTGTTACATCCGGAATTATTGGTGCGGCAAGTCTGTTAAAAGTGGAGATTGTTATAGTCGAAGAGTATATAATAGCCATTTTTTTATTGATCGTTTAAAGTAATGCCTAACAATCAGATTTTTTCACCTGAGTTGCCTCATAATATCAGTCAAGCTGTATTTTGGACGGGCTTAAAAGGCTGTGGTGATTCCCTTGCTATTGCTACTGCGATTAAAAAAGAAAATCGATTATTCCTTATTGTCACCCCGGATAATCAAACAGCGCTTCGCCTGGAGCATGAATTATCATTTTTCTTGTCTAATAAATATCCTATTTTACACTTTCCCGATTGGGAAACATTGCCTTACGATGTCTTCTCCCCCTTATCTGAAATTATTTCTGAGCGTTTAAAAACATTGGCCGTATTGCCAGAAACGCAAAGAGGGGCTCTGGTTGTTTCCGTGGCTACTTTAATGCAGAGGCTGGCACCTAGAGATCATGTTTTAGCCCATAGTTTTTCAATTGAAGTGGGTGGGGTTTTTAACATGGAACTCAATCGAGTCAAACTGGAAAGTGTAGGTTACCAATGTGTATCACAAGTTTATCAACATGCTGAATTTGCTGTAAGAGGCTCTATTGTTGATTTGTTTCCTATGGGCAGCAAATATCCTTATCGAATTGAATTATTTGACGATGATATTGAGTCGATTAGAACCTTTGACCCGGAGACTCAAAGATCATTAGAAAAAATAGATAGGATAGAATTGTTTCCTGCCAGAGAATTTCCTTTTACTGATGATGCGATAAAGCATTTTCGTCAATCCTTTAGAAATCAGTTCCCTGAAGTCTCTGCAAAAAATATACTTTATCTGGATGTCAGTAAGGGCATTGCGCCTGGTGGTATAGAATATTATTTGCCATTGTTTGTAGAGCAGACAGAGACTTTGTTTGATTATTTACCGGAAACGACGGTTCTAATTTTACCCGACTCTTTTGATCAAGATGCACAGACCTTTTTTCAGGGCGCAGAAGAACGCTTTCAACAGCGTAAATATGATATTGACAGACCTCTTTTAGAACCCGCTAAATTATTTCTTTCTGCGCAACAGTTACAGAAAAAATTCGAGTCTTTTTGCAGGGTCATTATTGATAAGCGCATAAACCAGGAAAATACTTTTCAGTGTCATTCATTACCTGATCTCAGCATGAATGAGCGAAACAAAGAACCTGAAAAACCTTTGCTTGATTTCTTGCAAGAGTTTAATGGTTCAGTCATTTTTGTAGCAGAAACTGCAGGACATAGAGAAGGACTGATTGAAAAGCTTAAGTCGTATAAAGTCAATTTAAACCAGTTAGCTTGTTGGCAGGATTTTTTGGATATAGTATCCAAAAATACGGAGGAATCTTTAAACCTGTCAAATATAGTTGTTGCGCCTTTAGATGATGGTTTATTACTGAATGATCCTGCCATTGCCATTATTACTGAAAGACAATTAAGTGGTGGAAAAATTCAGCAACGGCGCAGAAGGCGTAAATCTGCGGCTAAAGAGCTGGAAAATATTTTCAATAATCTGAATGAATTGACTATAGGTTCGCCTGTTGTGCATCAGGAATATGGAGTGGGTCGTTATATGGGCTTGCAATTACTGCCGGTGGGTGGAATTGAAGCTGAATACCTAACCTTGCAATATGCCAGTGATGATAAGCTTTATGTGCCCGTGTCTTCATTACATCTTATCGGACGTTATAGTGGAACCAGTGCAGAAAATGCACCTTTACATAAACTAGGCTCAGACCGCTGGAGCAAAGCCAAGAAAAAAGCCATGGAAAGAGCGCGTGATGTGGCGGCGGAATTGTTGGATATTCATGCCAAACGGGCGGCAAAACAGGGTCATGCCTTTATTGTAGATGACCAGGAGTTTTTGACATTTTCAGCGGCGTTCCCTTTTGAAGAAACACCGGATCAACAAACAGCAATTGATGCTTTATATCAGGATATGTTGGGGCA
>CAZNGU010000345.1:1308-3471 GCA_964572325.1 uncultured Methylomarinum sp. | reverse complement strand
GCCATTTTGGAAAAACTTAACAGGCCAGATAGCCTCGCTTTCTCAGCGCTATTTACCCGATCAGAAGGAAAGGGCGGAGTGGTTGTCTCGTTTCTTGCCATCCTCGAACTCAGCAAAGAAGGACTCCTCGAAATCATCCAGCTCGAGCCCCTTGCAGAATTACGCGTCAGAGCTAAGTTATCAAGCGGATAAGCCAGTTCCTGTTGCAAAATCTGCCAAGCAAGTTAAACCGCGTAAACCTGCTGTTGCTGCAAATACTGAAAAAATCAAAAAAGAGTTGGAAGCAGATTTAAGGGTAAAAATAACAGCTGAACTAGAACAAGAAATAAGCTCAAAATTAGCAATGGAATACCAGCAAAAACTGGAAAATGCATTGCTTAAACAAGAGACTATAAAACAAGATAAGCCTCAGATAACAAAAAACCAGCCTACAAAAACAAACAATTTTGATATGGAGACAAAAAAGATCGTCGAGGCTATTTTGTTTGCCGCTGAAAAACCGATGAATTCGAAACAGTTGCAAAAAATATACCCTGAAATTGAGAGACCTGAACTGAAAGTTATTCAGCAGGCGATTGATTCAATTATTGAGGATTATCGAGCCCGACCCATTGGCTTAATAAAATTAGCCAGTGGTTATAGCTTTCAGGTAAAAGAAGGTTATGCCTATTGGGTTTCACGTATTTTTGAAGACAAGCCGCCTAAATACTCCCGCGCTTTATTAGAGACCCTTGCTATTATTGCTTATAGGCAACCAGTAACGCGAGGGGATATTGAAGATATTCGGGGAGTTAGTGTGAGTTCTAATATTATTAGAACATTGCTGGATAGAGAATGGATTCGCGTGATTGCGCACAAAGAAGTGCCTGGGCGTCCTGCATTATATGGATCCACCAAACAATTTCTGGATTATTTTAATTTATCAGCATTAGATCAATTACCTACACTGGATGAAATAAAAGATTTGAATTTCTTATCTAAAAAGCTAGAAAAAACCTCAACTGAGCCAGATTATGAAGTGATTGAAGATAAACAGATTCAAACACCCGTTATTGTAAAAGAAAAAACAATTGAAGAGCAAACTATTGAAGAAGCCGAACGTGAAGAGCAAGAAATCATCGAACTCGTCCTGGAAAACAGACAGTAAACAACAAAACATGGCTGATACTAATGCCTTAGAAAAAGCAGAGCGCATTCAAAAAGTATTGGCACGAGGGGGTTTGGGATCAAGAAGAGAAATAGAGCGCTGGATAGAAGAAGGCCGCTTGAATGTAAATGGTGTAAAAGTAACATTAGGCTTACATCTGCATCCGGGTGATCAGGTTCAGCTAAATGGTCGCATAATTAAATGGGAAAAATATATAAGCCAACCCACGCGAGTCATTGTATATAACAAGCCGACGGGAGAAGTCGTCACACGTCGGGATCCACAAGGACGACCAGTAGTTTTTACCCGCTTACCTAAACTTGATATTGGTCGCTGGATTTCTGTAGGCAGGCTGGATATTAATACTTCGGGATTATTATTGTTGACCAATAATGGGGAATTAGCCAATCGTTTAATGCATCCATCGACAGAAGTTGATAGAGAATATGCGGTGCGCATATTAGGTGATGTTCCAGAGGAAATGATTGAGCAATTAAAAACCGGTGTCACCCTGGATGATGGGGAAGCACATTTTGATGACATACAATTTTTCTCGGGTGAAGGTGCGAATAAGTGGTTTCATGTGGTGGTCAAGGAAGGTCGCAACCGTTTAGTGAGACGCTTATGGGAATCTCAGGGGGTAACGGTTAGCCGTTTGATGAGAGTACGCTATGGCCCTGCCATTTTACCTGGCAATGTTAGAGCACATGATTATTACGAATTAAATAATAAAGAATTAGCTATTTTGCAAGAATTTGTTGGACTAAAAGCAGAAAAATCATTAAAACCCGCCTTAAAACAAAGGTAATTATGAGTTCTTATGCTAAATAAAGTGATTGACATAGATGTTTTGTGTGTGGGGTACGCCTGCTATGATTTGGTTTTTTTAGTAGACAAACATCCAGGAAGTGATGAAAAAATAGTTGCAAAGGAATTGCTGCAATGTGGCGGTGGTCCAGCCGCCAATGCAGCCATAGCAGTCTCAAGATTAGGATTAAAAGCGGCCTTTTCCGGTT
>CAZNGU010000345.1:0-1208 GCA_964572325.1 uncultured Methylomarinum sp. | reverse complement strand
TTAGCACTTTTAGATCAAGCACGAGAAGATGCGATACCGACAGTATTAGATGCGGGATCAATGCATGAAGGAACCCATCTATTATGGGATAAGGTTGACTATTTAGTTGCATCAGAAAAATTTGCCAGTCAATTTGCCGGTGATGTATCCACAGCATTGTATCGTTTGGCAGAAAAATCACCGGCTGTAGTTATTACATTAGGTGATAGGGGGCTGATCTGGAAAAAAGAAGGGCAAACGGGAGCACTTGATGCCTTTGCAGTTACTGCTATTGACACAACCGGAGCTGGCGATGCCTTTCATGGAGCATTTGCTGCGGCCATCAGCTTAAAACAGAATTGGCTGGATGTTTTAAAATATGCCAGTGCTGCAGGTGCTTTATGTTGTAGTCAAATGGGTGCCAGACCTGCTCTTCCCTGGAAAAAGCAACATCAGCAATTTCTTTTAATGAATAATTTATGAGTCCGTAAAATCATGTTAAAAAATGAAGAACAATGGAAAAGTATTTTTCCTGAATTTATCAAATGCGGTGAAGCAGCTATTAACAGTTTAATTGAAAGTTCAACGCTGGCAGAAATAGCCATGGGGCAACAAGTTTTTGCCTATGGCGCCCAATGTGAAAACTATTTGTTGCTATTAAAAGGCTCTGTAAAAGTTCAGCTTCTTTCTGAAAATGGAAGAGAAATGCTTCTGTATCAGGTGTTTCCAGGGGACTCCTGTGTGCTGACAACTTCTTGTTTGTTAAGTGGAGATTGTTATCCTGCTGAGGCATATACAGAACAAGCTGTGAGTGCTTTTGTCATTCCATCCCATGCTTTTTATCGCTGTGTTGAACAGTCTGCTTTTTTTCGGGAATTTGTTTTTAAAAATTTTGCCACACGCTTGTCTCATGTTATTGGTCGTATAGATGAGGTGGTTTTTTCTAAAATTGACTGGCGATTGGCTCAAGAATTATTAAAAGCCGATGGAAAACTTATAAAAATAACACATCAGGAATTAGCGACGCAATTAGGCTCAGTGCGCGAAGTCATATCCAGGCATTTAAAACGATTTGAAGAAAATGGCTGGATTAGCTTGAATAGAGGAACCATTAGTATCAATGATAGTGCGGCCCTAAAAAAAATGACTAGAAATGCAGTCGTTTGAGTTTTAATAGGTTTGTTTTTGCACAAGCCTGGCTTCTAATAGTCTTCAAGTCATACTCTGGC
>CAZNGU010000344.1:0-3472 GCA_964572325.1 uncultured Methylomarinum sp. | reverse complement strand
GTTACTCAGGGTCCTAAAGGTCCTCAGGCAGAGAACATCGTAGCGATCTAATTCTTAGATTGTGATATGGTCTGAATTGAACGCAGATCAGGCTTGCTACCTTTCGAGGTAGAGAGTAAAAAGGGCAAAACCGCAAGGTTTTGCCCTTTTTTTGTGAGCATATTTTGTTAATGATTAACATTAATAGTTAATACGTGGCCCAAAATTTTGCATTCCTGTGAAATATCCGGGTTAGGTAAATTAATTACTGGTTCATCAATGCGCTTCCTTTTTCCTGCAAATAACCAATTCGATACGAGTCAACAATGCCGATTAACCAGGCAATGATGAATGCTGCGGCAGCAATATTCAGTAGTAGAGGTTCAGCGCCGATCGGTTGTTTTGATGCCAGCGCCATAATTGTTTCGGCATCAGGTGGAAGAGTACCAGTTTGTATTTTTTCGGCTATAAGTAAAGCGCTTTCAATTGCCTTTGAAGATAAATAATAAAGACCTGCTAATGAAACAGCCGCTAAAATAAGACCAGAAATATATCTCTTTAGGAAAATATGCCCAGCGCCGGGTAGTACGAGTGCTGATAGTAGGGCGGCTTTCGTTGATCTTTTCATTTTAATGCTGTTTTATAATATTGTGACCATACATTGGCTGCTTTGGCTAACTTATAGTCGCATATGTGGCATAAATTGGCCATCTGTTAAAAAGTTCAATATAACC
The DNA here is from genome assembly GCA_964572325.1 of uncultured Methylomarinum sp. GTDB lineage: Bacteria > Pseudomonadota > Gammaproteobacteria > Methylococcales > Methylomonadaceae > QPIN01. The sequence continues at coordinate 2,759 of CAZNGU010000344.1, read as the reverse complement.
AATAGTTGTTAGGATCATAGTTTGGCCGTATGCTGTTCTTATGCATATTTAAGCGCTCCAACTATAGCCTCAGTGCCTCTGCCTGCTTCAAACACAGCTCAATTGCTTCATCGGCTTTGTCAGGCGGGTATTTCCACCTTCTCAGGGCTCGTCTAACCAGATTTCGCAATTTTGCTCGTACACTGGTCACGGACTTGCCAATCAACAGTGGTGCTCTTACGTAGTTGTGCAGTACCGTAGGTTGGGGTGACGCCAGGAACCCCAACGTTTATTCTATGACACCTCGCCATATCGCGTATTAATATCATCATAGTCACATCCACAGTTTATATCTAACAAATTTTTCTTAATATATTGGTGAATCGTTGAATACGGCCAGTCTACCGCTATCTTTACATACCCGTGCTTTACCGGGTTATAGTGAATGTAATTAACATGTCGTTTAAAATCATTTGAATCACATATGAGGTGTTCCCAGTAACGTCTTTGCCAGATACCTCGTTCACCTTTTCTTTTGCGACTTTTGTTAATTTTCTCAAGCTTTGGTAGTTGGCGTGAAAAACCCGATTTAATTAACATCCACCGGGTTGCAAAATCTTTATCATCTGGCGGTAAAGTTAGCAATGCATGTAAATGCTCAGGCAATACCACCATTGCATCCAGACAAAACGGATGTTGTTTTTTTACCTTATTGATAACATCCCGTAATATGTCAAATTCATCTACCAGTAACGTCTGGTTTCGATCCGCCAAATTAACAGTGAAAAAATATGTACCGCCTGCCACATCCGAACGCCGATATTTCATAAGTAACCTCCATGTTTTCGTAGGTTGGGGTGACGCCAGGAAGCCCAACGTTTATTTCACCCATCGCATTGTTTGTTGGGGTTCGTTCCTCACCCCAACCTACGTGCTAAGCAAAATGAGGCTGAGCATGTTAATTGTCCTTCGGTAATTATTCTCTTACCGCCTCATACAGCTCCAACTTTAGCTCTTCGGTAAACTCATCATCCATGATAAAGGAGGTGACTATTTTCAATAACAATTCTTTCGCTATTTTTCCCTCCGCCAGCCAAACCACAATATTTTCCATTTCCTGTACAAATGTCTGCACACAGTAGTCATAACCATTTAATTCTAAAAAATATGCACCCAAACTTAAACTAGAGCGTTTATTACCATCATTAAATGCGTGAAATTTATTTATGGAAAAAACCAAATGATTTAGTTTTTCTTCAAAGCTTGGGTAATACATATCATTTTGTATATGCTCCAAAAAACTATCTAACTGACCTAAGTCTTTATTACCCGCCAAACCACCAGAATTTTCTATTATCCAATCATGAACCTCAATAGCATGATTCACATCAAAGTAAAGAATTAACCCTGCCATATCAGCGATCCTTCAAACGCTTCAATACTTCAAGCGTTTTAGTATCCGAAAGCTGTTCTTCTAAAGATTTTGTCTTTTCCCCTAGAAAACGTTCAAAGTCACCTTCAGGTATAGTCTGTATATAATGTTCTAACTTATCATGCAGCGCATCACGAAAACCAAGGTCTCGGCTTGCCATCCTAACTCTGGCATCTTCAATTGCTGGTTTCAAAAAGGGGTTTATTTCAGCTTCAGCAATCATTTGATCTAACTCAGTTGATGTAAGCTTTCGACCCACCTCTACTGATCTATCACGCATTTGAATTGCCAGACCATGCTCAAAACTCGCAATAGCTTTAAGCACTTCAGCATACATGGTGTCACGCGTCTTATCTTTACTGGCCAGCTTTAAGATTTTTTTATACTCAAGTGCATTTTCTAAAAATACTGCTTTATAAATTTTATCCGTGTAAACAGCATATTTATGATTCCCCATTTTCAGGTAATCACGTAGCGCATCAGTAAATTGTTTACGATAGCCATCTTCCATATAAGCAGCCGGAAGATAGTCCTGGTCTCTTTGATTAATGTATTTGGTTTGCCCTCCTGACTTTTCAGCGACCACATCTATCACAATATCCAACATACGGCTACGAATGGCTTTAGCTCGCTCACTTTCTGTAACTAACATAGCTATATTTAGAATGGCTCTAAATGAGAATATGCCTAGCGAAGGCGTTTTTGGATCAATGATGTCGACGACATTCATGTCGTCGACATAAGATAACTTTATGTTCTTTAAGGCTTTCCCAATCAAGATCGAATAACCATTTGCCTTCAATTCCTCACCAAAATGGGTCAAATAACGATCAATTGTTCTTTCATCAATAGCAAGAATTTCAGATACTTGTGACTTGATAAATACGGTTTCGCCTTCATATTTCAAACCTCCAAGTGCCAAATGTTCCTCCAACTGGGATAAGGCATAACGATTGTTTAAAACATTTTGTCTGGCGACGGATGAAGTTGTTAGATCTTGACTCATACAGCCACCTCTAATTCCGTTGTTGGATACTGCAAACATAAAAGATCAGGCCGGCTTTCATCACAATAAACCTCAAACTTCATAGCAAAGCACCATTTGGTATGTTTTCTTCTGCACCCTGCTCTATTATTTTTCCAGTTTCAATGGCTTCATCTTCTTCCATGCCAATAATCGGAGGGCCTTCATTAAAAGTTTTTATATACAGTCTGATTACTTCTTCAATTTTCATAACTAAACATGGCAGTCTGTCAGGCCACCGCCTCCGATTTTGTTTGGGTACCGTAGGTTGGGGTGACGGCAGGAACCCCAACGTTTATGTCACCCATCGCATTGTTTGTTGGG
>CAZNGU010000343.1:0-3475 GCA_964572325.1 uncultured Methylomarinum sp. | reverse complement strand
CAATGGGTGATGCTGGATTTTTATGCAGACTGGTGTATTTCCTGCAAAGAAATGGAAACTTTTACCTTCACCGATGCCAGGGTTAAACAAAAACTATCTCGCTTTATCCTGCTGCAGGCAGATGTCACTAAAAACTCCGATGATGATAAAGCCCTGTTAAAACGATTCAAGCTGATTGGCCCACCGGCTATTCTGTTTTTTGCACCCGACAAGCAAGAACGAAAGAGCGCCCGGGTTATTGGCTATCAAAACAGCGAAACTTTTCTATCAGGTATCAATAAACTTTGAATCATGACTAAAACCAATATATTAATTGTCTTCTTGGCTTTTGCTTCTATTACAGGCGGCTTATTTGCCCAAAAACATTTTAATACGGATAAAGCGGTGTCAGGTAGCCCCACTAATGGCTCCGAATTAATTGAATTCAGCCTGCCTGATTTAGAAGGCAAACAACATCGTATTTCTGAATGGCAAGATAAAATACGCATCATCAATTTCTGGGCAACCTGGTGTCCGCCCTGCTTAAAAGAAATCCCCGAATTTATCAAAATACAAAATGAATTTGCAGACAAAGGTATTCAGTTTATTGGTATTGCTCTAGATGACAAAAAAAGTGTTAAAGAGTATTTAAGCGCCCATCCGGTTAATTATCCAATCCTACTGGACGACGGCCAGGCCACATTCCTTTCCAGACAATTAGGCAATGTATTCAACGCGGTTCCTTTTACCTTGATTGTCAATCGACAAAAACAGATTATTTACCAGCAACCCGGTGAAATAAACCGTGAAAAAATTCTAGCAATAATCAAACCCTTATTACAAAGCGAGCAATAAACGGCATTAAGGTGATTTCACGAAATAAATATACCAACCTTGCTGGTCTTTTTGCTCCTGACAAAAATCCTGCGCAATCTTGGTATATTTCTTCTGAGAAACCACCTAAATCAGCTTAATTTGTCGCTATCTTATGATAAATCACATATATCTGGACAAAACCATACAAATTAGGGAAAATTAACCCAGACTCACCAACGACATAAAATTTAATGGCAACAATTAGCATTTTAAATGGCCCCAACCTGAACTTGCTAGGCGTTCGTGAACCGGCTCATTATGGCAATAAAACCTTAGCCGATATTGAAGCAGCAGTTAGAAATAAAGCCGAAAAGCTTGGCCATACACTCAATTTTCATCAATCTAATGCGGAACATGAAATTATTGAAAAAATTCACCAGGCCTTTCAAAGTCAAATTGAATTTATTATTATTAACCCAGCCGCTTTTACCCATACCAGTGTAGCCATTCGTGACGCGTTACTGGCCACCCAGATACCTTTTATAGAAGTACATTTATCAAACATTCATGCCCGTGAAGATTTTAGATCACATTCTTATTTTTCAGATATTGCAATAGGCGTTATTTGTGGCTTAGGAGCCAGCGGTTATGAATTGGCCTTACAAGCCGCTCATCAGATTTTAGAAGAGAGAAATTAAACGATGGATATTAGAAAAATAAAAAAACTAATCGAAATAATTGAAGAATCCGATATTGCAGAAATAGAAATCAAGGAAGGTGACGACTCGGTCCGTATTAACCGCTATTCCGCAACCGTAGCTCCTGCAATTGCTGTTGCACCGGTTGTTACCTCGGTTGCTGCAGCCCCCGTAGCGACAGCAGCTACTACTACATCATCCCCTACCACAGAAACACCGAGCGGTCATGTGGTAAAATCCCCTATGGTCGGTACTTTTTATCGTTCTGCATCACCGGGCACCCCGACTTTTGTTGATATAGGCCAATCGGTAAAAGAAGGTGAGACACTCTGTATTATTGAAGCCATGAAAATTCTTAATCAGATTGAAGCTGACAAAAGCGGAACCATTAAACAAATACTGGTAGAAAATGCCGAACCCGTCGAATATGACCAACCTTTATTCATTATTGAATAATCCAGACCAGGTACTCATATGTTCGATAAAATTGTTATTGCCAACCGTGGAGAAATTGCTCTGCGGATTCTTCGCGCCTGTCGTGAATTAGGAATAAAAACCGTTGCCGTACACTCAGATGCAGATCGTAACTTAAAACACGTCCGCCTAGCTGATGAAGCCGTATGTATAGGCCCTGCTGCTTCAGCAGAAAGCTATCTAAATATTCCAGCCATCATCAGCGCAGCAGAAGTTACTGACGCTGAAGCTATACATCCTGGTTATGGATTTCTCTCTGAAAATGCTGACTTTTCTGAAAAAGTCAGCTTGAGCGGCTTTACCTTTATTGGTCCAAAAGCGGAAACAATCCGCATGATGGGCGATAAAATTGCCGCTAAAAAAGCCATGATAGCCGCCGGTATACCCTGTGTCCCAGGGGATGGAAAACCATTAACTGATGACGCTAATAGCAGTATAAAAATAGCTCAAAATATTGGCTATCCAGTTATTATCAAAGCAGCAGGCGGTGGTGGTGGCCGTGGTATGCGCGTTGTTCATACCGAAGCCGCACTACTCAATGCCATTGCCTTAACCAAGGCAGAAGCAGCTGCCGCATTTGGTAACGATACCTTGTATATGGAAAAATTTCTGGAAGACCCTCGCCATATTGAATTTCAGGTTTTAGCTGATAGTCACGGCAATGCTATTCATCTAGGTGAGCGCGACTGCTCTATGCAACGTCGCCACCAAAAAGTAGTTGAAGAAGCACCCGCGCCGGGCATGACAGAGGAACAACGCAAGCAAATGGGCGAACAATGCACAAAAGCCTGCCTTGATATTGGCTATTTAGGCGCAGGAACCTTTGAGTTTTTATATGAAGGAGGTGAGTTCTTTTTCATTGAAATGAACACACGAGTGCAGGTAGAACACCCAGTAACTGAAATGATTACTGGTTTTGATATTGTTAAAGAACAATTGCGCATTGCGGCTGGAGAACCTTTGTCAAAAACTCAGGATCAAATTACTTTTACCGGTCATGCCATAGAATGTCGCTTAAATGCCGAAGATGCCAAAACATTTATGCCTTGCCCGGGTACCATTGAACAGTTCCACATGCCCGGGGGGCCTGGAATTCGTTGTGAAACACATATTTACAATGGTTACAAGGTTCCGCCTTATTATGATTCCATGATTGGTAAATTAATTGCACATGGTGATGATCGAGATAGTGCCATTGCCCGAATGAGAACCGCATTAAGTGAAATGGTTATTGACGGCATAAAAACCAATATCCAATTACAAGTTGATATTATGGCTGACAGTGCTTTTGCAGCAGGTGGTTTAAATATCCATTACCTGGAAAAGAAATTAGGTCTATCTTAAAAGCAGGGTAGTTATTCAGCATGATTTTGCTGGGTATCTACAAAGCAAAAAACTTTGTCGTCTGTATAATGTAAGAAATATTCAGGCGACAAAGGAACGTGCACAAAATAACTTGAGCAACTAGCTTGTCTTTTTATCCGTCTTCTTCGTTGCCTACATGGATG
>CAZNGU010000342.1:0-3476 GCA_964572325.1 uncultured Methylomarinum sp. | reverse complement strand
TGCGGAATTTATGGCGAACTGATTTTTGTCGAGAGCAAGGCGCTGAATCAGGCGCGTAGCAAGCTACGCAACTGATTCAGCAACGCAGTTATCGGCAAAAACTCAGTCGTTAGAAATCCGCATCCGAGACCGCGCGAAGTATATTAAAACTGATATTGTTGAAATGGCCTAAACATCTTTGCTGATGCCACTTGATCAATCCGTACTCACTGTCATTCCAGATCATAAGACGATGGCTCCCCTATCCATATCAATACAACATTGATAGAGTACTAATGATCAGACAATAACAACAACTGCTCTTGCAAATACGAAAAACTAATCCGTTCCTGTTCTAGACGCTTTAAATTCACTTGTAGTTGTTGATAAAGATTGTTTTCTACATTTGTTAGATGAGATAAGGTGCCTTGTTTTGATTTTTCTTTAGGTTCTAAACCACTGAGATGATCAAATTTTTCCAGCGTGCTTTGATCCATTAACATAGATTTCACTTGCGGATAATCGTGTCGACATTGTGACAACATGGCAAAGCCATTGGTGTCTATATCACCCCAATAATATATTTTTCTTTTTTGTAAGCAATCAGTTTCAGCTAATAAATTAACAGCATAACCTAATCCAAAAATGACGATGGCACGAGGAAAGTCAGGGAAAGCCAGTCCATTAATTTTATTTTCCGATATAAATACCGTATCTACGGCAATATTTAAATTCCTGAATTCGCTCACAGTGAGTGAAATATCAGTTAAGCCATTAATCGCTAGTGCTGAGTCTAAAATTCTGAAACGTATGATTGCTTGTTCATAACGTAAGCCATATCGTCGTTCAAAACCGTGCTGGCTTAAACCTGTTACTTCAGCATAATAATCGGTTTCTGCCAGTTTTTGGCTTAAGAGTTCACTCAGTATTCCTTTGTTATTCTCAATAAACTTGGTATCGACGCCCTGGATATCTAATTGACGAATATAGCAATCAGGTTTTGGATGTCTTTCGAAATAATCACACACTGTTAATAATTGCGGCCAGGCTTCAGCATATTGCATGATTTTTAAGGGATAACGGATAAGCCAGTCCAATAATAAGGCATCCTGCTGCAAGCTTAACTGAGCCAGTTGTTTAAAAGTTTCAAACTCAGCCTGTTTTGCCAGATAATTGATTAACACAGCTTCCTTATTAAATACGATAACCGCAGGTATTTTTTGTTCACCGATTTGTCGATGCTTAATCACTCTGTCTCTAATGACATAACCATGTTTTTGACTATCTTGTCGCAACTTATAGATAGCATCTTGTATATCACTAAAATGATTGAGTAAGGCTTTAGATGAGATATTTTTTAAAGGAATCTCGAACGGGAAAAACTGATTTTTTTGCAGCCACGCTCTATGGTAGTCGCCCCTATGCCATATTTTTAGTGCGCGTTGTTTTACGCCCTTGACTGTAATAATTAATTTTGACATCTGCTATTTATTACACCATGAAGGACTTGAAAATGTTATTGAATTAGATAAATAACTTTGTCTCTTTCCTTCATTATCTTCATGTCCTTCATGGTGAAAAAGGTGGGTATGATTTTCTCAAGATGATTGAAGTTTCTTTTCTCGCCGATATTCTTCAATGGTTAAATTCCGTAACATTGAGTTTTTACCTTCTTCATTATGTACCAGATTAACACTTTTAATATAATTCTCAATGACATGAATTTTTTGTAAAGGAGTAACAATTAATAATTGTAAATTCAGCTTACTAAATAGCTCCAGGCCATAACGTGCTGATTCATCCGACCCTCTCCCAAATGCCTCATCTATCATTACAAAACGAAAGCTTCTGGATTGTGTTTCACCCCATTCCAGTCCAAATTGATATGCCAGTGCAGAGGCTAAAATGGTATAGGCCAGTTTTTCTTTTTGTCCGCCTGATTTACCGGCTGAATCCGAATAATATTCTTTTTCCTGATCATCTTCGCGCCAGCGTTCTGAGGCAGAAAATAAGAACCAGTTCCTGACATCGGTGACTTTCCTGGTCCATTTTTTATCAACATCTGTTAAGCCTTCTCGTCCATTAAAACGATCTATCAATTGCTTTACCTGATGAAATTTATTTTCGTCGTATAAATCATCTTCAGCACCTAAGGTATCCGATAAACAGGCGCGCAGATCTTGCTGGAAACTTCGGATATCCATATCCTTGCTACGTTCAGATATCAAGGTAATATAAGTGCCCGGATTGTAATCAATCGCATTCAGCGAACGGTTGATTTTGGTCAACTTATCTTCAATTTCCTGACGCTCTTTATCCAGATTGGCCTGAAACATGGCGATTTTCTGAATGGTTCCTTCTTTCAGCATTTGATGAAAACGCTTTTCGTGACGCGGCAAATCTTCTGTTTCCAGTTTATTCAGCATTTCCCCAAATTCAAATGCAGACTGTAACGAGGCATCCACATCACGAGACTCTAGTTTATACTTATCCTTGTATTGCTGCATTTGCTTGATAATACGCTCACTTAAGGTTTTTATTTTTGAATTTTCACTGTCTAATTGCTTTTGTATCCAGCGGCGCATCACACTACGTTGTTCATCACTGGTGGCAATGGTTATTATGATTGATGGCAAGGCTTTTACTTGCATCTTGGTCAGTTTGGGGAAGCTAAATTCTCGTTCTTGTGCTGGTATAAAATCAACAGTTTGCTGATTTACTTGTACCAATATTTGATCATTTTCAATTTGTTCTTCTAATTTACCGCCCTCTTTAGTTAAAACCGTGATTTTCTCTTGCTGATCTAAAACCTGTTTTATATTTTCTTCCAATTTCTTTTGCAGATGCTTTAACACATCCGAATTTTGTTCAATTTGACGTTTTTCTTCTAATAAACGATCAATTTCCAGACTAATTCTTTTCCAGTCTATTAAATCAAACTGTTCAATATTCAATAAGTCGCGGGCTTTATCACGTTGCCTTGTTAATAATTGATAAGATTTTTCCAGTTTACCTAATTGCGTTAAACAAGCTAATCCCTGATGTTGAACCGTACTTAGGTTTTTTTCTAATGCTTCAATTTTCGCTTTATTATCCCAGCCTAATACAAATCGAGAACGATCATTTATAGCATGACGATCATCCTTTTCGTGCCGTGATGCGCCACTTTTAATTTGACCTTGTGGCGTAATCGCTTTCGGTTGCCGTCTAAAATCATTTAAGCTGTCTGCACAGTAATAATCAAACCGTTGTCCAATTTGAGCCGCTAACCATTCATAAAAATGCGTTTCTGTTTTAATTCTTACTTTATGAAACAAAGATTGTGAGGCAGGCGTATCAAAACGTTCTGCCTGCAAGTCTTTAACCCGAAAATAGACTAAACGTCCTTTTAAGTGCGTTTTCTCTACATAATGAACCACGTTTTGATAATGCTCTTCCGCGACCAATAAACTTAAAGCAAAATTATGCATTACCCGTTCTATAGCACCTTCCCATAT
>CAZNGU010000341.1:0-3488 GCA_964572325.1 uncultured Methylomarinum sp. | reverse complement strand
TTATGGCTAAAAAACAAGCAACAGCATTTGTCTGTACAGAATGTGGAGCTGATTCGCCGCGTTGGGCTGGACAATGCACTGCATGTGGAGAATGGAATGTTATTAAAGAAATTCGATTAGGCACAGATAAAAAAAGCAGAAGCAGTATATCAGGTTATGCAAAAGGTAATTCCAAAGTTCAGTTACTATCCGATGTGGATTTAGCTCAAGCAGCAAGAATATCGACCGGATTTGATGAATTTGACCGGGTACTTGGTGGAGGAATCGTTAGAGGTAGTGTGGTTTTAATAGGAGGCGCACCTGGTGCCGGCAAAAGTACTATTTTATTACAGACAATTGCCAATGCAGCACAAGCAGGACAGTCTGTTTTATATGTGTCTGGCGAAGAGTCTTTGCAACAAATAGCAGGAAGGGCGCATAGACTGGGGCTGAATACACAGACAATAAAAATGCTGGCAGAAACTTCGGTGCAAAAGATTTGCGATTGTGTGGATATTGAAAAACCAGAATTAGTCATTATTGACTCCATTCAGGTTATGTACTCAATTGATTCTGATAGTGCACCGGGTTCGGTTTCTCAAGTTAGAGAATCGGCCAGTTACCTTACTCAATATGCCAAAAAAAAGAATGTGTCTATCTTTATGGTCGGTCATGTAACCAAAGATCAATCATTAGCAGGGCCTATGACGCTCAGCCATATTGTTGATGTACAAGTAGTATTGTCAGCAACGGATGATGCAAGATATAGAATTATGCGATCTGATAAAAACCGTTTTGGTAGTGTCGGTGAGCTGGGTTTTTTTTTAATGGCAGGCAATGGTCTTAAAGAAGTGAAAAATCCTTCGGCGATGTTTTTGTCACGCTCTGAGCAACCTTGTTCAGGCAGTGTTGTTACCGTGATATGGGAAGGTACCCGACCCTTATTAGTTGAGATTCAAGCCTTGGTGACAGAAAGTCAATATGGAAACCCGCGTCGTTTGGCGGTGGGACTCGACCAAAACAGACTGGCCATGTTATTGGCTGTTTTAACTCGCCATGCCGGTGTATTTACCTCTAATGACGAGATATATGCCAATGTAGTGGGAGGGATAAAGGTGACTGAAACGGCATCAGACCTGGCAATTATTATTGGCATTGTTTCCAGTCTTAAAGATAAAGTTATTCCTCATGATGTCGTTTTTTTTGGAGAAATTGGCTTAAATGGTGAGATCAGGCCAGTTGCTAATGGCTTTGCCCGGCTTAATGAGGTGGCAAAACATGGTTTTAAGAAAGCGGTAATTCCAAAAGCCAATGCACCTAAAGCAAATCTTAAAGGTCTAGAGATATTTGCAGTATCAACAGTACTCGAAGCATTGGCTGTTTATTAATTCTCAAAATAACATAGGTAAGTCAATGGGGATACGGGAAAGCCAAAAAATAGGAAGTATCAAGACTTTTATTGAGCGACTTGAAAAGCTGGAATTAGATAAACCCTCTGATGCAGTATTCTATTTTCGGGGCCATTCCGATCATGAAAGCTTTAAACTAATTCCGTCAATTTACAGAGAAAAAGAATGGATAGAAAATGAGCACAGGATGTTTCGTGAAATAATAATGAAATGCCCAAGTGATTTCAGTCAAATAAAAACAGCATTTGAAAAACTGGTAAAAATGCAACATTATTCATTACCAACGAGGCTCTTAGATTTAACTGCTAATCCATTGACAGCATTGTTTTTTGCTGTCAATGAAAATTCTGAAAAAGATGCTGAGGTATTGATATTCAAAATACTAAAGAATGAATTAAAATATTACGATAGCGACACAGTAAGCATTCTTACTAATTTGGCAAAACGACCAGAAGATTTCGAAATCTCGAGCATTAAGGGAAAGCCAATAACTAAGTTTAATGAAGAAAAGCAAATCAAATATCTTCTTCATGAAATAAAAGAAGAAAAACCGTATTTTTCCCCAGTTATTGAAGAAAAAGATCTTGAGTCGGTTATTTGTGTAAAACCAAAATTAGATAATCCTAGAATAATTAGGCAAGATGGTGCGTTTTTCGTTTTTGGTATCCAGGGCAATAAAACTATACCAGCCAAGGTGCCGGAGTCTTATAGACTCGCTACAGAGTCTTATCGCTTGATAATTAATAAGTCAGGGAAGAAAAAAATTCTCGGTCAACTGGCAACGTTGGGGATAAATGAGGCAACAATGTTCCCTGAGATTGACTCAGTTTCTAAATATATAAAACGAACGTTAAAGAAAGAGCTAGAGCTATCAAAAGCATCTAGTGAACGAGTTAAAAGCGCACGCAGGTGATGTCAATCGTTGTTTTTCAGTTTTCTTGAATTTCAGTAAGAGCTAATATATCTCTTTCCAGTAGTTCACTGTCCCCAAGGTTGAGTTCCACAAGGCGACGTAACTGAGAAATACTGTCAATATCAATATGTTCACATTTAAAGCCAGCATCATTTCCAATAACATGGGTAACACTCACTTGCATTTCAATACAAATATCATCTGACAGTTGCATTTTTAGAGTGTATAGGTTTTCCATTGGTTCTGTCCAGGCATTATCAAAGCGAACCAGGCAACCTTTTAATGAAATATCTATTATTTTGCAAGGCAATGAGTTGCTGTCACTGTTTAAAGTGGCTTCAGCGGTATAAAAAATTCGGTTAAAACGACGTTTATTATTGATATCTGACATATTAATTTTCAAGAAAAAATTGCATGGAAACATTTTCAATATTGACAATGTCATTGTTTTTTAAAGTAACGGTTTGCTCACCTAAAGCTTTTTGGTTGACAGAGATAGCGATTTCCCCCTCATGGGCAGAAATAAGGAAATCACTATCACTCCTTGTAATAATAGCAATTCCCGAGCCGGATTGCCCTAAACGTGTGACTGATTTTTTTAAAGGGAGGATGCGACCAATATGCTGACCGTCCAAAATTTGTAAACTGGCTTCTGGAATCTTAACCGTTTCTTTTAGATTAACATTGAGTGAAGAAATATCCTTGCTGTCAATATTATTGTCAGCTTTTGCTGAGGGAGCAACGGTTTCAGTAGTACTATAAATAATAGTATGTTTCCCAATGGAAATCTCATCGTTGTTTTGAAGCAGTGCTTCTCTACTTTTTATATCATTAATAATTAAAGGGAATTCATCATTTAGTTGCTTAATAATACATTCACCTTCCCTGATGATGGCTACAGCATGTGCAGGCGCAATTGCTAGGTTGTCTATAATAAAATCATTTGTGTCATCCCGGCCAATATGGATAATACCTGATTCAAAGATATGAGATTGAATCGGTTTGCCATTAAAGTAAGCTGTAAATTTCGCCATGTTTTTTTAGAATGATTTGTATAAGCTAATAGTATAGCTGTAATAAGCAGGCTTGTTGAAAAATTACTGCTGCAATAAAAAGCTGATTTAAACGTAACTATTTAGCATGATTTTGTTTGGCTATAAAAGCATTTAATAATTTATGTTTGCAAG
>CAZNGU010000340.1:0-3489 GCA_964572325.1 uncultured Methylomarinum sp. | reverse complement strand
GCGATAGTGGCAGCGATAGCAGCAGCGATAGTGGCAGCGATAGCAGCAGCGATAGCAGCAGCGATAGTGGCAGCGATAGCAGCAGCGATAGTGGCAGCGATAGTGGCAGCGATAGTGGCAGCGATAGTGGCAGCGAATGCGGTAGTGATAGTCAAAACTCTTCCGATGGAGAAGGTGATAGCCAGGGTACTTCCATTGCTTTCAATACCTTTGACTTTGAATCTGTCCCTGACTGGGATAGCGTTTTTCGTGAAGGTAGCAATGTAACCACTATTGACTGGTCGGGAGTAGGTACTTACGAGGGTTCTGGGGCAAAAGTTGACACCCAAAATCAATATGGTGCTGCTAATGGTGTAGGTAAATATTTATTTATCAGAAATACTGAAGGAATCAGTGTTGATGATAATCCAGGAGTTACTTTAACATTTGATACGCCAGTTGCTTATTTTGGTTTCTGGTGGAGTGCAGGCGACCACGCTAACAGACTAGAAGTCACCCTGGTCGATGGAACAGTATTAAATTTGGAAACAGGATTAATATGGGGATCTGAAGGCTTTAATCAAACACTAGCAAGTAATGGTGGACATATGGGTAACCCTACCGAACCTTTCCTTGATCAAAATAGTGGAGAACCCTATGCTTATTTGAATCTTACTTCTAGAGATGAGTGCTCTAAAATAAGAAAAATAAGATTTCACGGTAGAAATTTTGAAACCGACAATCATACAGTTACAACAACACTTATAGATCCCCCAGGAACAATTATTCCTACAGCGCCAAACTTTGGAAGTGCTGGTCGATTCAACGTTCACGAAGTTAACAAGGTCAAAGTTACTGATGATGCCGGAAACGGACAAGTCGCCCCTTAACTGAAAGAATATTTTTATATTTCATAATTAGTACTGGCTAGCCTTGTTTGGTTTAGTCAGTACTTTTTTGTATGTATTTTAGGAAGTAATATTTTTAATCTTTCAAATCTTTATATCAATTACAATTACAATATTAATGAAAAAAGTGGTTTATAGTTAAAGATGAAAATACCCAATAAATTAACTAAAAACAAATCCTGGCAACAAGGATTTACTTTAATAGAGCTAATGGCTGTTGTTGCTATTGTTGGCATTATTTCAAGCATGGGCTTTCCAGCATTAATAGATATGATCAACGAGCAAAAACTGACGGCTCAGACCAATAATCTAATTGCTTCATTAAACCTGGCACGAAGTACTTCTATCAAGCGCCGGCAAATAGTGACTATTAGAAAAGTAACTAACTGGAATAATGGCTGGCAAATATTTGTCGATGATGATAATGATGGCACTCCAGATGCTGGAGAGACTATACTAAAAACCTACCCTGCTTTAGCACAAGAAAGTGTCACCATTAGTGGTACTAATTTTGCCAATTTTATTTCATATAGCCCTAATGGCAGAGCAAATACTATTGGAAATTTTACCTTTTGTCCCTCTAGTAATATAAGTAGCTCCCGAAAAATAGTGATTGCCGGTTCAGGACGCATGCGAACAGAGAAAGATACTTATGCTGCAAACTGCCCTTAAACTTAAACCTTCACTCATTAAAAGCTTAATGGGATAAGGTATAATCCATACCAAAACAATTTACACATATCCTCGTCTCCATAAGGAGAATATATTGAAATGAAATGTCTTGTAATGAGAAAATAACAATGAAACAAAAGACACTTGGATTTACCTTAATAGAACTCATGATCTCAGTAGCAATTGTGGGTATTTTATCTGCAATCGCATACCCAAACTATATTTCGTATTTAGAAAGAGGTCGAAGAACCATTGCTCAGGGTGATTTATTAGCATTCTCTAATGCTATGGAACAATATTATGTACAAAATGGTTCAGATTACCGTCTGCCCGATGGCACAGCACCCGATGTATATTCAAACACCGTAACAATTGATGGTGTTGCCATGTATAGCTTAGCGGTCACGTCGATATCTGCATCTGCTTATACCCTTAGAGCAACTCCAAATAACAATACAGCACAATCAGGAAATGGCTTTGTACAAATAGATAGCACGGGCACTAGATCCTGGAATGCACCCGGTGGTTTAATAAACCATTGGTAACTATTTGATACTTAATGCCCCTCAATCTATCTCTTGCTTTATCAACCGATTACCGGCACCTATTTTTTCTATTTTCTTGTTAAAATAAGAAAATATCTCATTTTATCTGCATTTCTATGTTTCAAACATAGCGAAGAACAGAATTTTTCAATATCACCTGCACGATGATACATAAACTAAAAATGAAACGCCAGAATATAAATACCAGCTTTAGTGAAAGTAATGCCTGATTCAAAATTACTCTGTCTTTGTGGCAGTAATATTAATTATATAGATTGTTGCCAACCTTATCATAATAGTGAAAAGTCACCGGAAACTGCTGAAGCTTTATTGCGATCACGTTTCACTGGCTATGTCATGCAAAATGTAGCTTACCTTCTGGATACATGGGATATAGGTACACGACCACATGACATTGATTTTTCAAATGAAGATGCTATATGGACAAAACTTGAAATTGTTAACATTAAAAAAGGTGGTAAAAAACACACTAAAGGGATTATTGAGTTCAAGGCGTATTACACAACAAACTCTGATGAATATGTACTCAATGAGATAAGTCGCTTTAAAAAATCATCCAGCCGCTGGTTATATATGGATGGAATAGTTAAATCAACTAGTCTACTTGGACAACAAACTAAACAAGGTAAAAATGCACCTTGTTCATGCGGTAGCGGTAAAAAATTTAAACGCTGTTGTGGAAAATAATATGATTATTTTTTTAAGACGGATTCCTGCAAATACCAAAAAGCAAGATATCATAGATTTCATTAACCCTTTACTGAAAGGCAATATATTTCAAAAAAAGGGGCATATAGAAAATATAAAAATACTAGTATTAAGGGGTGATGAAACCCATGCCGTAGAATATCACGGACTAGTAACTATAGATTCGGACGCAGTAGCCAAACGTATAATAAAACTCAATAAAAAAATCATTAGAGGCAAACACATTACCGTAAGGGAATACCATCATCGCTTATGGCAAAATGATCCACGCGATAATATAAATAAAAAGAATAAAAAGATAGTAAATACACGACAAGGCAATCGACGACGTTCACGGCTATACAAGAGAGCCGACATTTCAATTGAATTTAATGGTATTGAAAGCTTTCAGCGAAAATATTAGCCACAACCGCCAGGGAGTGGTAGAAATCCAGATCATGTAGGAGCAATTTCTGCCATCCCTGTAGGCAAAGCTTCCGCTCCTGCTTATTCACATGGATGTGATGTATGCTGGTTTTGCATGGAGCAAAAACCAGTCACGCTCCTTACCTACGACCGCCATGGATGGTGCGAGTGCAGTAAAATTGCCTGGAGCAATTTCTGCCATCCCTGTAGGCAAAGCTTCCGCTCCTGCTCACGCCCCTTACCTGCATCCC
>CAZNGU010000339.1:0-3492 GCA_964572325.1 uncultured Methylomarinum sp. | reverse complement strand
ATGGTGAAGGTGATTTGCAACAAGCCTTTGATCAATTAAAAACAAAATTATTAAAAGAAGGCATATTTGCCGCTGAAAAAAAACAAACACTCCCCGAAATACCCCGACAAATAGGTATTATCACCTCAGCCACAGGCGCAGCGATACATGATGTTTTAACGGTATTAAAGAGACGATTTCCCAGTATACCCATTATTATTTACCCAACTGCTGTACAAGGAGAACAAGCCAGCTATGAAATCATTCATGCACTGGAAATAGCTAACCTGCAAAAAGCAGTTGATATAATTATACTGGCACGAGGTGGCGGCTCTTTAGAAGATTTATGGTCATTCAATGAAGAAAGCGTTGCCAGAGCTATTTTCAAATCAGAAATACCGATTATTTCAGGTATAGGCCATGAGGTTGATTTCACTATTGCTGACTTTGTTGCAGACCTTCGCGCAGCAACCCCTTCCGCAGCAGCAGAAAGCGCCGTACCTAATCAGCAAATATGGCTTAATAAATTCCAGTCCATTGAACATCAATTGCAGCAGAGTATCCAACGCCATCAAAAACAGTCTCGACAATCGATTCACTGGTTAGCAAAAAGATTGCAGCAACAACATCCGGGACAGCAATTACAAAGACATGCACAAACTCTGGATCACCAGGAATTACGTTTGTTCCTTGCGATTAAGGCTAAAACAACAAGACATAAAGAACAATTAAAAAGACAAAATGGTTTGTTGCAGCAATTTAATCCAACCAACAAAATACTCCGTTATCAGGAACAAATGCGCTATTTGTATAATCGTTTAAATGTGACTATTCATCATCAGCTTGAAACCTCACAAAACAAATATAGGTTATTGGTACAAACATTAAATGCCGTAAGCCCTTTAGCCACATTAGAAAGAGGCTATGCCATTGTCTCTAAAGCCGATTCATCTTCAGTCATTACCTGCAGCCAGCAAGTATCGGTAAAAGATAACATTAACATCCGTTTAAAACAGGGTCAAATTATTGGCCAGGTTACAGAAATAAATTATGAATAAACATAGCCAAATCTCCTTAGAACCTGTTCAAGATCTACTGCGCCATTACCAATTGCGTTTAGGCGGTATTCGAAATCCTCATTTACTCTGTGTAAACTCCGGTTTCTGCGCTCCGTCCGCACACAATTTACAACGGCTCGTTACGATCTTGAACAGGTTCTTATTCCTTTTTGCTTTTTTATTGCCTTTATTACTGACTAGCAACAGCTGGGCTAACAATCTTCCTGAGCAGCTTGCTGTTCCCGGAGGCATCATAAAAATAGCGGTTGCAGACATTAATGAGGCTAAACCTAAAGTATTTTTTTATAACAAAAGAGTGTTGCTTACCAGCAATGATACTCACTGGTTAGCCTTGGTCGGTATTCCTCTATCTGCCAAAGCAGGTGAGCATAAAATTACCATTAAGTCTGGCAAACAAAGTCACCAACAACTATTTATCATTACTGATAAAGCCTATCCCGCGCAGCATATCACCATCAAAAAGAAACGAATGGTTAGCGGCTTTACTAAAGAAGACTTAAAAAAAATAAATGCCGATAAAGTCGCTATGGCGAAAGCCAAAGCCACCTGGACTGAACAGTCAGTTGATACTGATTTTATGGCACCGGTTGATGGTAGACTCAGTAGTTTATTTGGTCTAAAACGTTTTTTTAATGATATTCCCAAACGCCCTCATAATGGGCTTGATATAGCGGCAGCTACCGGTACTCCCATTCTAGCTCCTGCAGTTGCCAGAGTCGTTGATACCGGAAATTATTATTTTAACGGCAATACCGTTTTTTTGGATCATGGACAAGGTTTACTCAGTGCTTATCTACACATGAATGAAATTAAAGTACAGCCCGGGCAAATAGTAAAACAAGGTGACGTTTTAGGCACGGTAGGGGAAACAGGCAGGGTTACAGGCCCTCATTTACACTGGATAGTTTATTTGAATAAAGTCCCCGTTGACCCCGCCTTATTTATCAGCAAAGATATGGCCAGACTAGATGCTCGCAATAAAAAATAAACAGGCTGTCTGGCTTGAGGCAACTGGAAACAAATAAGCCAGCCACCTTACTTGCTTTGTAACTACTCAGTGCATATTGGCGCAAAGGGTGTAGGGTATTGATTTATCAGGGCGCGTAAATACATCCATGTAAGCTCTCTGAAACATCCTGTTTCAGAAGCCTGATAAATCAATACCCTACACCCTTAGCTGAACTTCGGTGAGTAGTTACCTTGCCTTTTTGTCCGTCTTCGGTCTTGTTACATCGGTTACATAGCCTTGCTATGCGCTCTACGCAACAAGACCGAAGACAAACAAAAAAACCTTGCAATATGGGTGGCTTATTTATTTCCAGTTGCCTAAATGATATTTAATTACTGCAAACTATTTTCTGCTTTTTTTTTGCTGATTATATCTTCTATGTTGTTTAACACGTTTAATATTTAATTTTTGATTATGTAGTTCTGTTTCAGACAATAATTGAAAAATATCTGCCGGCATACCATAGGGAAGCTCAACCAGAGTGTAATGATTGCGAACATCTATTCTGCCAATCTGATTTCTGTCTACACCTGCTATTTCCACTAAGGTATCTTTTACCTCATCAAGCAATATCTGGTGCTTTCGTCCTATTTCCAGACGATACCTGACTCGTTTTTGCTTAGTTTGTGGAAGTGGAATAGATTCAGATTCTTCAGCTTTTTTACTTTTCTCTTCTGCAGCACTTTCCCTGTTATTCTGATATGCGGGTATGCTAACTTTATTATGTGCTAAAAGTGCAGCAGCAATTTCTAATACGCTGACATCTAGCTGCTCTGCCAAATTTAAAATAAATGCTTGATGTTGCTTTAAGTCTTGTTTTGTTAATACCGACTTCAAATGATTTATTAATACAACCTCCTTGTGGTTTTTTTTATGCATAAAACAACTACAATCTGTCCTGGAAAATATCTACATATGCTTCATCCCGTAAGCGCCGCATCCATAACTCTGTCTCTTCCTCTATTTTACGGGCTCGAATAAGATCTTTAACCTGATTTTTTTTAAATTCAACACTATTGTCTTTTTCCTTTCTTTCCAAAACCTGAATAAGATGCCAGCCAAATTGAGTTTGCACGGGGTCGCTTATTCCATTGATAGCTAATTGATTCATAGCAGATTCAAAAGTAGGTACCAAATCGCCAGGACCCACCCAACCCAAATCACCTCCATTGATCGCTGATCCCTTATCATCGGAATTTGAACGGGCCAATGTGGCAAAATCATCCCCATCTAAAATTCTTTCTTTTAATCCTTGTAGTCTTTTTTTTGCTTCTGCATCATTAATTAATTCATTTGTCTTGATCAAAATATGCCTGGCTTTAGTTTTAGTGACCATATATTTATCAACACCTTTTAAGCCCAGCATCTTAATAATATGAAAGCCACTAGGACTTCTGATTAAGTCTGCGACGTCACCTTCCTTCA
>CAZNGU010000338.1:0-3498 GCA_964572325.1 uncultured Methylomarinum sp. | reverse complement strand
AACCAAAATTTTGTTAATGAAAAAAGAAAGTTAATAATAAAAATATTTGGCTTGGCTAAGGACTAAATTGAAAGGGCAGTATTTCAAACTCCCCTACGATTTCTTAGCCTAATCGTAGCCCATTTGTAAGTATGACAGAATATGAAAAGCGCTAAGGACTTATTAACTTACATACCCACATTCGGGATATTAATTTTTATTGGACTTTTTGTCTATGCGGCTAGTTTATATCCTGGAGGTTCACAATGGGACATAAACTCGGTTGGATTTGATTGGGAGCATAATTTCTGGTGTAACTTAATGCTTGAAAATGCATTAAATGGGCAAGAAAATCCTGCAAGACCTGTTGCTATTCTTGCAATGATTATTCTATGCTCTAGTGTTGCACTTAGCCATTTTTATTTTGCAACTTTCTTTGAGAAAAACCGAATTTGGAATATGATAATCAAAATTTCTGGCACTTTAGCCATGTTATCAGCAGTATGGATATTCCGTTGATGCTGCCCCCCCATTCCGGCCATACTGACCCCCTTACGGATAGTGGTTAAAAAGATAATTTCATGACAATATTACAGTTTTTTTCTTAAAGATTCTCCTTTTAATTCTATACGGTGAGAAGTATGTACTAGTCGATCCAAAATAGCATCGGCAATGGTAGCTTCTCCGATTATTTCATACCAGCTTCCTATGGGCAATTGACTCGCTATAATGGTTGACGATTTACCATGTCTGTCTTCTATAATTTCCATCAGATCCATTTGTTGTTTTTCATCTAGGTGGGCCATTCCAAAATCATCTAGTATCAGTAAGTTGGCTTTTGCGAGCTTATCAAAGAACTTTAGGAAGCTGCCATCAATACGACTCATTTTGGTCTTCATTAATAGTTTCTGTGTATTAAAGTATAGTACTTTGTTTCCTTGACTGCAGGCTTGATGACCTAAGGCTGAAGCAAGAAAGCTTTTTCCGCAGCCTGTGGCACCTGTGATAAGTACTGACTCTCCTTTTTGCAAGTATGTCCCTGTAGCTATTTCTGTAATCTGGCTTTTATTTATTCCTCTTGAAGCTTCTAGGTTTAGTTCTTCTACAGTTGCTTGGTATCTAAACTGGGCGCTTTTTTTCAGGCGCTCAAAGCGACGGTGTGTACGGTCTTCCGATTCAGATTGCAATAAGACTTCCAGTCCTTCGGCGAAGGATAGTTCATGGTGTTGCCGGGTTTCTACCATAGCTTTCCAGCTAGTGTACATTCCCTGTAGTCGAAGTTGTGATAATTGATTTTCAATCGTGTTCATTTTATATTGATTTTAAGCGTTAATTATTTATAAGAGCCCGCCCCACGAATATTGCCATGGGAGGGCAGGTTTTTAGGTTTTACCAAGGATTCATCTTGGTTTTGGGTCATTCGGTTTTCTAGTATCTGTTTTAAAAACATGTAAGCGTAGTTTTGATAGTCCATGGCTATGGTACAGGCTTTTATAAAAATCTCTCGATTGGTTTTTCGAGCCAGATTCAATATACCATCACAGGTTTTATAAAGCTGCTCGGGGTATTTATCCTGTTTAAACAAGGCATCCATGTACTGATAAAGTTCTTCGGAGTGTCTGTACCCGCGTTGTAGATAATATGTGGGGCTACGTTCTTTGTAATACTGATGGTGTGAACATAAGTGCTCTTTTCGGGTGGTGTAACCGCCTTTTTTGTAGTTTCTGGGATGGGTAGCAATCACAGTTGCTTTATGGTATATCTTTACTAATGATCGGGTGTAAATTACTTTTACCTTCATGCCGATGTAGGTAAAAGGTACGCTGTAATAGTGCTTGTCTTGGCCCAGATAGATATGGTTGTTTTTGGCGACCTTATACTCCCTATAATGTTTAATCTCGAAGTTTTCTGCTGGTAATGGTTGGAGGGTGTGTTTCTCATCAGCCAAAAATTTCTCTTCTCTACAGTAGTCCTTTTGCTGCATACGGGTTTGGTTGTGGTCTTTAACCTTTTCAACAATAGCCTGGTTTAAAGAAGGAAGATCGAAGAAAGTATGCTTGCGCAGTTTGGCATATACGCGGCTATAGATGAGCTTTACTTGGTTCTCTACCAAAGATTTGTCTTTTGGTTTTCGCGGGCGTGCTGGGGTTACAGAAGTGCTATAGTGATTTGCAAAATCCTCCAGTGCTTTGTTAATAGAAGGTTCGTAAGGATTTGCTTTAATAACAGCCGACTTCAGATTGTCTGGCACCAAGGTTTGGGGTACACCGCCAAGGTTTTTTAAACAACAATCCAAGGCATAGATAAAATCTCCCACTTTTTGACTGTGTACCGCTATGGCAAAACAATAATCTGAATAAGGTAGACAGGCTACAAAGACCTGTACCTTAACAACCTCGCCAGTATCCCTGTTGATGTATGACAAAAGTTTGCCAGCAAAATCTATATAAAGTTTATCTCCTGCCATATGCTCTAATACCATTGATGGTTTGCCACTAAGCTCGTATTGTCGTACGTGGTAACAAAACTGGGAATATCTATAAGGATGCGCATTACCTTCAATGTACTCTTCCCAGAGTAACATGCGTGTTACGCCTACTTTCCCCAGTTCTTTGCTATAGTAATCCAATTGGGGTTTGAGTTGTTCGTAACGCTCGTCTTTATACGCTGGATTTCCAGCCAGTAGTTTCCCTTCCAGTACAGGATCTTCCAGAATCAACAAGGATTCTGTGGGAAGGTCGTTCGCTTTCGCTTTACGAACATATCCCCTTACAGTATTTCTACTAATTGACAGGGCTCGGGCAATAGTTTTTATTCCTTTTCCCTGTTTATGCATACGAAGTATTTGTTTTACTTGACTCATTACTTTTGGTTTTCCGGCCATTGTTTATCTTTTGATGGGTATCCATCCAATAAACCAAAATCACAAAGAATAATAACCAAAGGGGGTCAACATGCTCCGGAATAAAAAACCCTTAGGGGGTCAACATGCTCCAGTACACTCTTTTCTAATTGGCTATATTCGTTTTTATAAGGGGGTCAGCATCTGCCAGAATGACAATGCAAAAAAAATGGGCGTTAAGGGGGTCAGCTTAGTCCAGTATATCCAGAAAAGGAAAATAAGTGTAGCAATTACGAGTAAAATAGAAAATATAGACTGGACTTCCACGGACAAAACTGAAATTCGAGAACAAGTGATTAAGGTGTTGGAACGTCTATTTGAAGAATTTGACTCCTTACTGAAAAAAAGGAAATCAGAAGGAAATTGGTTGGAACGGACACTGAGAACTTCTATTTTAGATTTTGCCATTGACATGAATGAAATGAAAAAGAACATTCCTGATCTTGCCGACGCTGTTATGGAGGAATTTAGTAAACCTGAAGCAATAGAAAATATTAAAAGATTAATCGAAGACAAATTAGATGGTTTTGTTCTTGAATCTGTCGGGGAAGAAGACCGGTCAGTAATTGACAGAATACTCTTGGATTACGCTTCACCTGACACAGAAACATGTAAGG
>CAZNGU010000337.1:0-3509 GCA_964572325.1 uncultured Methylomarinum sp. | reverse complement strand
GCTTTGATAAATGCATACCAATAAAACCTGCTGCACCTGTTACTAAAATTTTCATTTTTTTACCTGTTTATATTCCTGCATTATTTTAAAATATGATAGGAGTATTACCCCCTCCTAATTCCCCTTTTTATGGTAGATATTTGCCTCTCCTCAGTTCCCTTTTTCTATCTGGGTGAGTAATAGAATCAACTCATATCTATATTAAAGTTATTTACAGCTCTTATACTTTCTTTCAACATAATTAACCGCATTATTTTTTAAATAATGAAACCGATTAAATCTATCCACACCTAAAATACAAGCTTTATACGGATTTGCCAGAGGCTCTCCAATAAATACGCCCTGCCCCGGCATCAGTACAGATTTCCAGTAGGCTTCAAGTAACGCATTACCAGATAAGTATTTATACATAGCAATCTCAGGTGAAGGAAATTTTTGCCTAAAACTACAGGGCTCTACAACCGTGCCATAAGTTCCTGTAATCCCTGCATCAATCCATTTAAGCACGCTCATTTGACCGCTATTAAACAGATAACCACCGGCTGAAGTTAAATGATCAGCTATGGCGCCGGCAACATAATGATTTTTATCTACCCATTTTACTTTTTGCCTGCCGGTAAAATAAAACAACACATCTTTTTTATTTTTAATTGCATCCGCTTTAATAGCCTCAACTTTAAATACATACTTGAATAGCTTTTTTATTTTTGAAAAATTTATAGCTCTCACATTTCTATGCTTATCACTCGTACTGAGCAGATAAGCCGTTGCATCTGGTCGTGAGTAATCTGCTGCTACACCCCGATCAATTAATGCTTTTACACTTTCAAGACTACCCGCTGACAGCATCATGGAAGGGCGTATTTTAAAATCAGTATATGGCTGACGGCTTTGACTATTAAAATACTTAATCGCTTTAGTTGTTCTGCATTCATCTGCACAGTACTCACGACTAAAGCCCAGTGAAAACGCAGATGTAATTGACATGCATCCTACCCGCCATGGTTTTCGCCATGCCAATGCATAGCCCTGAATATTACTGTTAACCTTTTTATTAAGATCAGCCTGTATGACTTTAAACTCATTTTCAGTTAAAGCATTTAAGCCGGGCTTAAAACTTAAATAGATAATATTACGCTCGGGGATTAATCTCGCACGCTGGTAATATTGGGCTATTTCCACACTTTCCGGATCATTTATATTAACCAGCACCGCCAGAGTTTGATTATTTATTTCGGCATTTACAGACGAAACCAACACCCAGAAAGCAATAATAAAACAAATATAAAATTTCATGTTTATATTACTAATTTAAAACTGTAATCTCCAAATAATAAAAAATTTACTGATTTTCAACACATACCTTCAAATACAGTCTGATTACTTAGATCTGAGCTATTTTTTTCCTATTTTAGATAACAATTTCGAGATAAGACCCGGCTTAACATCTAGCCCAGCAAAATCTTTATCAGTTGTATAGGCTTTATTCAGTACAGTACCAATTACTTCATTTCCCTGTAATAATTCAAATGCCTGCTTTAATTCACTTTCCTGAGTCTGGCCTTCTTCTATTACTACCAGCGTTGCATCTGCATTGGGAATAAAAGCCAGAGTATCTGAACTTTCAAGCAAGGGGGGTAAGTCAAAAATAACAATACGGGACGGGTACCTGTGTTTAACCTCTTCAACAAGACGTTGCATTTTAGGCGAACTTAACATTTCTGATGAGTTGGCAATAGCACGGCCTGCAGGTAATACAACAAAACGTGAAACACCCTCGGGATTGACTAGCATATCGCCCAGTGGTTTATCATCTAACAAATAATCACTCAATCCATAATCTGTATGAAAATCAAAATACTTATCCAGTTTCGGTGAGCGTAAGTTTGCATCAATTAACAAAACAGTATTATCCACTTCCCGGGCTAAACTCATTGCAAGATTGATTGCAGTCAGCGATTTTCCCGCACCACTACCGGGGCTGGTAATTGCCAGCGTATTCCAGCTTTTCTCATTCAGTCTTTGTAATACCTGAGTTCGTAAAATTCTATAGGCATCAGAAATATTATTCTGCTGCTCAGTAATGATTCTTTTTTCTCTTAACTCAGCAACTGGCAGCGGTATAGTCCGCGTCTTAGTGTACTTAATATCCTGATCTTCAACGCTCTGTTGATTACTCTCTGGTTTAGCTATTGAACCAGTTACCTTACCGCCATTTTTAATGCGTTCCTGACGAGCGAGTTCTAATGCCTGTTTAATACGTTCCATAACTATGCCCTCTTATAAATCCATCACATTTTCTGCTTTACGAATACCCCTGAACCAGAGTACATCCAGTGGAGTCCAGAAAAAATGCATTACTAATAAAACAGCAACAATACTACCAATTACGGAACCAGCGACGATACGATTTATACGCTGCTTACGCCTTAAGTCATAAGTATTATATATAAGCGGAATAACTGCTAGCGGTGCCGCGGTTAACATTTTACTAACACCGGATACCCCCCTGACAGATCCATCCATTGCTTCTTTTAAAATCGCGACACCTAAACCCGCTGCAATAGAAAAGATCAAGGATAAAAAGATAATTGCTATACGATTCGGCTTCACTGGTTTTTCAGGGTATTGAGCAGGATCTATCAGTACAAAAGATTCACCCTTACTTTCTTTTTCCATCTCCTGACCAATTTCCGCTTCCATTTGCCGTGCTTTAATATCCTGGTATCGTAGCAGTGCATTTTGCTGCTCTCGATTAAGTACCATAAATTCTTTTTCAACCTGAGGGCTTCTTGAAATATGCTCTTCAAGATCAACCAGCTTCTTATCTAGTCGGGCTTTTCTGGATGCATTTGACTTAATTTCGCTCTCAATGGTCTTAAGCTGAGTTTGAGCTGAAATATAAGCCGGATTATCCGGTTGTAACGTCAATATACGCTTTTCAGTATTAACCGGATTATCAGAAATTGATTTTTCTAATGTGCTAATCTCTGATTTAAGACGGATAACATCTGGATGATTTACTGAGTATTTTTTCTTTACAGATGCATATTCACTGCGCTTTCTCGTTAACGTTTTCGCCTGCTGCTGAGTATCAAAACCCTGCCCAGTTTGTTCACGCAAACCTTTTATTTCTCTTTTTATTTTTACAATATCCGGGTGCTTACTTGAGTATTTAGCTGACAAACTCGCATACTCAGACTCCAGCGCCTTGAGCCTGGAAGACGGATCTAATATAGATTCCCCGGTTGCTGAGCGCATATTGGTTAGCGGGTTAATTTGCTCCAGCTGACTTTGTAAATAAAACTTTCGCTCTTTAAGCGCCCTAAGCTCAGCATCTACGGAGCCCAGCTCAGTTTCAGTCCGGTTGAGCATTGACAAATTCATGGTCGCCATTTCAGGCAAGCTATGGGCATGCTTTTCCTTAAATTCAGCTAGCTTCTTACCCGTTTCAGCAATTTTTTCTTCAAGCTTTGTTGTTTCATCTGTTAAAAATGAGTAGGTTTCAG
>CAZNGU010000336.1:0-3512 GCA_964572325.1 uncultured Methylomarinum sp. | reverse complement strand
AGTAATGATGTGCGTTTTATCCATAAAACTGATTTTGACTCACATGAAGTGCGTGTTTGTATTAATCAGGGGCGGGTGCTGGATGATGCTCGTCGGCCAAAAAATTATACAAATCAACAGTATTTACGTAGTCCAGAGGAAATGCTTAAATTGTTTTCAGACATACCAGAAGCTTTGCAAAATACAGTTGAAATTGCCAGGCGTTGCAATGTGGAATTAACACTGGGTGAAAATTATTTGCCTGATTTCCCCGTACCAGAAGATATGACGCTGGATCAGTTTTTTATTGAAGCTTCAAAAAAAGGTCTCCAGGAGCGTTTGCTGCAATATCCGGCAACAGGGGAGGGTGGTGAGCAAGAAAATCAAAAAGCCTATTACGATAGATTAGATTTAGAACTGGGTGTAATTACCCAAATGGGTTTCCCTGGATATTTCATGATTGTTGCTGATTTTATTCAATGGGCTAAAAATAATGCTATTCCTGTAGGCCCCGGGCGGGGTTCCGGTGCGGGTTCATTAGTAGCCTATGCCCTGAAAATTACCGACCTTGACCCGATTGAATTTGACTTGTTATTTGAGCGTTTTCTCAATCCAGAACGGGTTTCTATGCCCGATTTTGATATTGACTTTTGCATGGACAGACGTGATGAAGTGATTGATTATGTGGCCAGGCATTACGGCAGAGATCGTGTCTCACAAATCATTACTTATGGATCGATGGCAGCAAAAGCGGTGATTCGTGATGTGGGAAGGGTGTCAGCATTCTCCTATGGTTTTGTTGATGGCCTGGCCAAGCTGGTTCCTTTTGATATAGGTATGACACTCAATAAGGCTTTACAGGAAAGCCTGGAATTAAAGCAACGTTATGATACAGAAGAGGATGTTAAAACACTGATAGATATGGCGCTTTCATTGGAAGGAATTTCCAGAAATGCGGGTAAGCACGCGGGGGGCGTAGTTATTTCGCCAACCCGGTTAACCGATTTTACCGCCCTTTATTGTGATGAAGAAGGCGGTAACCTGGTGACGCAGTTTGATAAGGATGATGTAGAAGCTGTGGGGCTGGTTAAGTTTGACTTTTTGGGCTTACGCACCTTAACTATTATTGACTGGGCTCTGCAAACGATTAATAGAAAAAAACAGCAGGCCGGGGAAGCGCTGATTGATATTACTCAGATACCAAGAGATGATGTGGACACTTATCAGATTTTTGAGAAATGTCAGACTACAGCGGTTTTCCAACTAGAGTCGCGCGGCATGAAAGAGCTGATTCGCAAACTAAAACCGGATTGTTTTGATGATATTATTGCGTTGGTGGCCTTGTTCAGACCAGGGCCACTGGAATCGGGCATGGTTGATGATTATATAAACGTCAAGCATGGGGCAAAGGCTGAGTATGCGCATGCTTTATTGGTGCCCATATTAAGTCCGACCAATGGCGTGATTTTATATCAAGAGCAGGTTATGCAAATTGCTCGCGAGCTGGCTGGTTATACTCTGGGTGGTGCCGATATGTTACGGCGAGCCATGGGTAAGAAAAAACCCGAAGAAATGGCCAAGCAAAGAGCTGTTTTTACCGAAGGTGCTATCAATAATCAGATTGACGAATCCATTGCAACCTATGTGTTCGATTTGATGGAAAAGTTTGCCGGCTATGGTTTTAATAAATCACACTCGGCTGCTTATGCACTGGTGGCCTATCAAACAGCCTGGCTTAAAAGACATTTTCCGGCGGCATTTATGGCTGCTGTGATGTCGTCAGATATGGATAATACCGATAAAGTGGTTATTCTGAAAGAAGAATGCCAAGAGATGGAGCTGACTTTACATCCACCGGATATCAATACATCGCATTATAAATTTACCGTTAATGAGCACGATGAAATTATATATGGCATAGGAGCGATTAAAGGTGTGGGTGAGGCCGCGATAGAAGACTTGCTAAGGGAAAGAGAAGCTCATGGTGCTTTTACAGGGCTTTATGATTTATGTAAGCGTGTTGAATTACGCAAAGTTAATAAACGGGTATTGGAAGCTTTAATAAAAGCCGGTGCTTTTGACAGCATTAATGCGAATCGAGCAGCTCACTTAGCTGAACTTCCGACTGCATTAAAAGTGGCTGAACAACATGGAAAAATGAAGCTGACGGGACAAAATGATTTGTTTGGGTTGGCAGTTCAAGTGGACAGTAGTAATGATTCAGAAGCGTATACGACATCGGTAGAGCCCTGGACAGAAAAAGAACAACTGGAAGCTGAAAGAATAACATTAGGGATGTATTTAACCGGCCATCCTATTGATCAATATCAGGATGAATTAAAGCATTTTAGGTCAGCATCTATTGCCTCTTTGATTGCAGACTCAGAAAGATCAAAAACAAAAATGGAAGGTAAAGTGGCGGGCCTGGTAGTGGAAATGCGAACCCGGCAAACCAAAAAAGGCACGATGATGGGCTTTGCAACAGTGGATGATAAAACAGCTAAGATGGAAGTGGCGGCATTCAGTAAAACCTATCAGCAATATCAGGAGCTATTAACTAAAGATGCATTAATAGTCGTTGAAGGTGGCTTGAGTATTGATGATTTTTCAGGGGGATTAAGGTTAACCGCAGAAAAGATATATACCTTTGAGCAGGCTCGGGAATTGTTTGCAAGATATATTGTTATTGATTGGAAAAAAGCAGAGCAGGAATGTAATTTTATCAATAAATTAAAAGAAGAACTGAAAGCTTTTAAAGGAGGTAATTGTCCTGTTCAAATAGGCTATCGTGGGGATAATGCAAAAGTATCCATACAACTGGGTGACGACTGGCGTATACATCCTACAGATGAACTTATTTTACGTTTAAAAAGGTGTTTTTCAGATGATGTAGTGGCTGTTCACTACCGATAATATTGTAACTGTAATGGTTTAATAATCAAACACCATGAAGCACATACAGCCAATGAAGGATAGAGCAAAGGCGGCATTTTCTCTTCTTCAAAAACTTCATGTGTTTCATGGTAAAAAATAAAAATGCTATTAATTGCCCCGTTAATGCCATGCTATTTCCAGAGTAATAAAAAATCATTAAGCGTTTGAAAACAGTTATAATTACCGGTTTTTTCTATGAGTAGCAAAATGAGACCAAGTGGACGAAAGCCGGAACAGTTAAGGGAAGTTAATTTTATCTGCAACTATACCAAACATGCAGAAGGCTCTGTGATGGTTGAATTTGGTGATACCCGGGTGCTTTGTACCGCCTCAGTCGAGAAAAGGGTGCCTCGTTTTTTAAAAGGAAAAGGAGAGGGCTGGGTAACTGCTGAATATGGCATGCTACCAAGATCAACACATGACCGGATGGGACGTGAAGCAGCCAGAGGTAAACAAGGAGGGCGCACCTTGGAGATTCAGCGTTTAATTGGTCGTTCTTTACGAGCCGCTATTGATTTAAAGGCACTGGGCGAGCATACCATTACTATTGATTGTGATGTTATTCAGGCTGATGGTGGCACCCGAACCGCTTCAATTAC
>CAZNGU010000335.1:0-3519 GCA_964572325.1 uncultured Methylomarinum sp. | reverse complement strand
AACGCTTTGATTTTAGTCTGTGCATAATATGAATGCCACTGTCTACCCCCATTCCCATAAGTAAAGGTAGCGCAATAATATTAGCAAAGTTAAATGTATTACCTATTAATACATTAGTTGCACCGGTTAATAAAGCAGCCAGGGATAAAGGGCCTATTACCAGTAAGGTGTTTTTTAAATCCTTAAGAATAAGCAGTAACAGTAGAAAAATGGCAATAATTGCACTGCTAAATGCTTGAATAAAAGCATTGACTACGGCAACACCTGAGGCCTGGTCTGCAACAGGAAGCCCAGATGATGAAGGAGCAACTGTTAGTACCTCTGCCACAAACTGTTTCAGGTTTTCTACCTGGTTTTGGTCAAATTCAGGCATTATTAAAATTTTGTATAAGCCATTAGGACTGAGCCAGTGCGATTTAATAGTGTCAGGCAAATCACTTAACTGATATGGCTTGGCTGTTAGGCTGATTCGCAAACGGTTCATAGTATAAGGTAGCAAACCCAGAATATTTTCTTCCAGGGTGTGGTATGGCTGAGCATTATAGGCAGAATAATAATTGGTAAAAAGACGGATATTGTCTTGTAATTGTACTAATGTTGCTCTATCGGTATTTAAAGTTGCTGCTTGTAATACTTCAGAAATGTTCGCATACAAATCGAGTAAAGCTTGTCTGGGATGGGTATCAGTAAATGTATTGTCAAAGGTGTCTAATTGATTGCCTAAAATGAGGTCTAGTTCTTCAATGGTTTCCAGCTTGTTATCCTGATTTTTTGCCAGTAGATCCTTTAGATAAATGGTATTGTGAACAGAGGGTAATTGTTCTAGTTGTTGTGCCAGTTTTGCCGCACTGCCTGGGTCTGAGGCTAAAGCAGAAAGTGCGAAAGGTGAATCTGTTTGTGATTTCAACAATTCTTTGATAGTTGAAACAGATTCGCTGTTTGGATCTCTTAAATTGATTGGGTTTGAGTCAAACACAAGTTGTGTGAGTAGCAGACAAGATAATATGGCAAAGATAAAGGAATAGATTCGGATACGTTTGCTTTGACGAAAGGGTAATGTGGTCAAAAAAGTTAGTTTAAAAGATGGCTTTATTGGTTTGGGCTGTTTTATTTTTAATATTGTCAATAATGCAGGCAGTACCGTTAAAGATACTACCAAGCCAATAAACATACCGCCAGCAGAAATAATACCTAATTCGGAAACACCTGAATAATCAGTAGGTATGAATGCCAGAAATCCTATGGATGTAGTAAGTGCACATAAAAAGATAGAAAAACCTACGGTGTGCAAGCTATCAATAATAGCAGCATTGTTTGCCATACCCTGGGATCGACACTCTCGGTAATGTAAGCATATATGAATGGCATAATCAACACCTAGGCCAATGTATAGCACGGCAAAGGCAATAGAGATCAGGTTTAGGTGTCCGACGGAAACAGTTGCAAATCCTGCGGTTAAAATCAGACCCAGAATCAGTGAGATAAAGGTTGCTAGCAGTAATTTAAAAGAACGTAAACCGACCCACAATGAGCTACAGACTAAAAATAAGGAGACTATACCTGCAATAGCGGCACCGCTACTAACACTCTCCAGTTCTTCATGTTCTAAAGCAATTTCACCGGTAATGCGAATTCTAATACCCGGATTATCCTGCATAATTTGTTTGACTGTATCTCTTGCAGCAGTTAATGCATGCTCAGCGGGCAAGATGGCTTCAAAGTTCATTTTCGGTCTGGCTACAACAATGGTACGGTTGCTTTTGCTATTGAGTTTATTAGCCGCTAATAAATTTTGCCAGGAAACCGCATAGGGTATGCCGCTTAATTGATGGGTCAAGGCATTATTAATAGCAAGTAATAAGGGCTCAAGATCCATGGGCAAGCTCTCATTGGTATCTTTTAAGGCTCTGCCGACTATATCAAACAAGCCTTCAAGATGATAATTTTGCGAGAGATAACCGATAAAAGGTTGGGCATCAATTAATTGAGCTGATAGATCTTCAAGTTCATCTTGCTCTAAAAAGAGTAAGGCCTGTTGTCTGAAAAAATCATTATCAGTTGGAATATAAACCGAAGAAAAACTGTCGCTTTGTGTTTTTAGCGAGTCTGCCAATTTATTGGCTGCTTGCGAAGTTTGTTCAGGAGTCAATGCATCAACTACCAGAATAATAACATTGGCATCTTGTGGAAATTCGGCTTCTATACGTTGGCGGTTTTTTTGAAACGGCAGGTCAGGTGACAGCATTTCTGCTGTATTGGTATTAACGCCTAGATTTTGAACGGTATAATACAGGCTGCTTCCTGTAAATATCAATACCAGGAAAATGAGTAGCCATGGAAAGCGGAGTACTTGAGTGCTCCACCAGCATATAAACCGGTCTATCATCGAAGTAGAAAGTGCGCTCATTAAGTTGCTTGATCTTGTTCAAAACCGACTATTATATCAAGATGTTTTGCCACTAACTTTAATTTGTTTTTCGCAGCTTTAAAGTTTAAGCCGAGTTTGATCAGGCCTGGTAATTCTTTTGGGTGAGTGAGAAGGAACCAAACTAATTTGATGAGTACAATGTCTCCTTGCGCACTCAGTGCGTAACAAACAGCTCGAGGTAAATCCTGGTTAACTGAGTCTGCGATACAACGAATAACTAAAACATCTTTATTATTTTTTTTAGCCGTTTTAGCTACGGCAATGCTTTCCATATCAAGAGCAATAGCCCGGGTTTGTTTGTGGAGTATTTTTTTAGCTGAGGCGGTAGCAACAACCGTGCTACTTTCTGCAAGTGAACCGGTATAAGGTTTAAGCGCAGACAGATGCACAAGTACTTGTTGCATCCAGGGGGAGCCAATAGTCAGTTGAGAAAATTGCTCATGATCTTCCGGGTGGAGTGTTTCCGGAATAATAAGATCTCCTGGATGTAAATATGTTCTTAAAGCGGCTGCACAACCCCAACTAATAAGTCTTTCTGCCCCTTTCTCAATTAATAATTGAGCCGCTTTGGCTGCATTTTCCGGGCCGGCTCCAGAGAGCACCAGCAGTGTTTTTTTATTAATAAAGACACAGTTGCCTTTTTTGATCTTTGTCTCAGAGAGACTGCCGATTTCATCAGCTAAAGCAACAACAATTCCAGTGATCACGATTTGGCTAATTCATTACGGAAACGTGCCAAAGCCCATAAGGGAAAGAATTTATCGTAGCCATGGTATTTCAAAAAGAAAACTTTAGGGAAACCGGGGGCTGTAAAGCATTTGTCATCCCAAACACCATCATCTTGCTGATTGTCTAAAATGAAGTTAATACCTGCTTTGACTTCAGGGCTATTGCTCTCACCAGCGGCCATTAGCCCCAAAACAGCCCAGGCTGTTTGAAACGAGGTGCTGAAATGATACTGGCCACTGTATTTTTCAATATCATAGTAGCTTTTATTGTCTTCACCCCAGCCACCATCTTCACGCTGAACACTTTTAAGGTATTTGACTGCTTTAGTGTAAATAGGGTCGTTTTTGGGGATATTGGATTGC
>CAZNGU010000334.1:0-3522 GCA_964572325.1 uncultured Methylomarinum sp. | reverse complement strand
CAGAGCCACTTCTTAAAGTCATCACCATAGGAACAGCAATTACACTTCCTTTGACCAGTTTACGCCTGGTATTAAAGGCGAGGGAGGATTCACTGTGCTCAGTGATAGGTTTTTCTTGACTCTGGTTTTTATTATTCATCATATCACCCAAATGTTTTGTAAATATAGAGCATGTCCATGCTCTAATTATCTGTATCTATCCTATCAAACTATATCTGCTATTGGTATTGTACTAAAGTACTAAAACGCAATGAAATTTCTGTTGCGAATATTGTCAGTTACAAGAAAATCAAGTAATAAAACCAAACAGATAGATGGTGAAGGTTTTTTGTTTTATTAAATCAGCTGATAACTGCTATCTTTGTTGCACTATAAACTATTATCACTTAAAAAACACTCAAACATTAATAATGACCAAATTGGAGCGCTATAATCTCTTAATCCACTTTGATGCTGATTTACCATTTTTGTTAAAAATTGAGGGTCAAAAAAACCGCAATCTGCCATTTTTTCACCGAGTAAAGATTCGCTCACTTGTTTTTTTAAGGGGCCTTTAAACCAGCTGCTTAATGGTATAGCAAAACCCATTTTTGGCCGGTATAAAATATCATTTGGCAGATAAGGCTCGAGACTTTTCTTAAATAGGTATTTACCTTCTCTGTTTTTCAATTTTAAGTCAGGATTCAAACTGGCTATCCATTCTACCAGTTCATGATCCAGCAGGGGCACGCGAACCTCTAGCGAATTTGCCATACTGGCTCTATCGACTTTGGTTAAAATATCTCCAGGCAAATAGGTTTTAATATCCAGATATTGTACTAAAGACTGAGCGTCATTGCTAGGTGCACTGTTCATATGTCGCCTAAATACTTCAACTGCCTGATAACCTTGCAGGTCACTTTTTAATTGTTTGCTGAAAAGGGCGGATCGGATCGAATTGGAATTAACCGATACACTATGGAAATAACCTTCTAATGAATCCCTGCCTATAGATTCAAAGGTAGATTTTGCTCTGAATATTTTAGGAGCCCAGTCTGCTTTTGGGTAGACCTGACCGAGAAAACCAAATATGGGCTTTCTGATGCCATCTGGTAGCAAATTGCGCATGCGGTCTTCATAGGTATGCCAGCGGTAACGCCGGTAACCCGCCAGGTTTTCATCACCCCCATCACCGGATAGTACAACGGTTGCCTGTTTTTTGGCTAATTCACAGACTCGGTAGGTGGGTAGGGCGGAACTATCTGCATAGGGTTCATCATAGATGCCAGCCAGTTGATTGATTAGACTAAAATCTTCCGGATCAACCTGTTCTACTCTATGATCGGTATGGTATTGCTTTGCTACTTTGGCAGCGAATTGTGATTCATTAAATTTTGGGTCTCCAAAAGAAATGGAACAGGTGTTGACTGGGGTATCTGTTAAGCCCGCCATCATAGCTACAATGGCGCTGGAATCTACACCCCCCGAAAGAAATGCCCCTAAAGGAACATCTGCTACAGTGCGTATTTTTACCGCTTCCCGTAATCTTTCTATTAATTCTTCGCCTAATGCCTGTTCTGAACCTTGCAGTGTTTGTTTGAATTCTACATCCCAGTATTGTCGAGGTTGGAGGTTTTTTGCACCTCGTTTTATAGTTAAGCAGTAGCCGGGTTCAAGTTTATAAACATCTTTAAAAATTGTTTTTGGGTCGGGGATGTAGCCAAAACCAAAATAATCTTCTATTGCTGTTGGGTCTATTTCCTTAGATAATTTGGGATGATGTTTTAAGGCTTTTAATTCCGAGGAGAAGATAAATTGGCCATTGTTAAGTTGCGAATAAAATAAGGGTTTAATACCTAAGCGGTCGCGTGCTAAAAATAGTGTTTGTTTATCTCTATCCCAGATGGCAAAGGCAAACATGCCGCGTAAATGTAAAACACAGTCTTCACCCCAGGCTTGCCAGGCATAGACGATGACTTCTGTGTCGCAATGGGTTTTAAAATTGTAACCTAGCGCTTCCAGTTCCTTGCGTAATTCAGGGAAGTTATATACTTCGCCGTTATAGGTCAAGACTACATTGCCATCAGCACTGTGCATGGGTTGCTGGCCGCTGGATAAGTCAATAATAGACAAACGCCTGTGTCCTAAACCTAAGCCTTGTTCAATATGCATGCCGCCTTCATCAGGACCTCGATGAAATTGACTTTCATTCATGACATTGAGTAAATCACGATTGATTTCACGTTTTTCGGTTATATCAAAGATTCCAACAATGCCACACATTTTATTATTTCCTTTTGAATATTAATGAGTCATATACATTAGTATATTTGTTTACCATGGCCTGAATTGAAAAGTTATCTAATACGCGCTGATAACTATTTTTACCGAGTTGTTGTCTTTTTTCTTTGTCTGAAATCAATAAAAACAAGGCTTTTTCCATGTTCTGTGGATTTGATGGCGACACTAATAATCCGGTTTCTGTATCTTTGACTAACTCAGGATTGCCCCCGACTGCAGTTGCAATAACGGGTAATCCAGTTGCCATCGCTTCCAGAATGGTATTGGAAATACCTTCTGCCTGGGAAGGTAAAACAAAAATATCTAGAACTCGCATAATATCAGCAATATCTTTTCGTTCTCCGGCTAGCCAGGTATATTCCAGGCATTGGTTTTTTTCCAGTAAAGCAATAGCTTCTGCTTTTAGAGGGCCGTCACCAATTAATAGTAAATAGACTTGCCCGGATAGTTCAGGGTGGTTTTTTAGTAAAAGAATAAAGGCTTTGACCAGTGTTATCTGGTCTTTAACTCCGTGCATTCTTCCAACTGTTCCAATATAAGTTTTTTTATCATCAAATACCAGAGGACAGTCTGGCAATTGTTGTCTGGTTTTTCTAGGGTAAAAACTTTTAGTATCTACACCATTACAAATACGATGTATTTTTTTGCCAGAAATTTTTACTTTATTAAGTAGATAATCTTCCAAATGTTTTGAAAGAGGAATAAATACCTGAATCAATGGGCTTAAGAGGCGACGTAAGTATTGATATTTTTTATTATTACCTTCTGGGTCAAAGACATCCCAGCCATGCTCACTGTGAACTCGGTGTTTTATTCCTGCTAAAAAGGCAGGCAATTGATATTCTATTGCTGCCAGATTCCGGGTGTGGATGATATCAACCTGGTGCTTTTTGATGATTCGATAAAAGGTGAGAAAGGATTTCCAGTCCTGACCTTCTTTTTTGTCGAGGTCAATAATATCGACACCCTGCCTTTGCAGGCGGTTTCTAAAAGAGGTGCTTCCTTTAAGACAAATAATCATATGCCGGTATTTTTCTGGCGGCATATTGTTAATTAGATTAACCAGGCCATTTTCAAGACCACCGGTACCTAATCTATAGATAACATGGGCAATAAGCGGGACTTGTTTTGTTTTTCTAGGCACTGATTTTACTAAAGGATAGGTTTGTTTTTTTTGAAATCATAAAAAGACGAATAAAAATCCTGCGCAATCCTGGTAGCTTATTTATTGCGCGTTACCTT
>CAZNGU010000333.1:0-3530 GCA_964572325.1 uncultured Methylomarinum sp. | reverse complement strand
GAAAAGGCCTGTATGCAAAAGCCAGGAAAGGCATTATCCCTGAATTTACCGGTATTAGTGACCCTTATGAAATCCCTGAAAAGCCAGAATTACGTATTGATACGGAAGATTTCTCACCGATGCAGGCAGCACAGGAAATTTATCTATACCTGCTTCGTGAAGGTTTTATCGGTCAGGCCTGATAAAGTGCCCTATTTAATGATTGAGAACCATAGGGTTTACAATACTATGCCAATTAATAGAAGTTATACTATAATCCATGTCTGATAGATACGGGTCTGACAGATTCAGGAGATATGTTCGGATAGACCCGCTTAATAATATAATAATTATGTATCATCATAATCACCTGCAATAATTACCAATAAGGTTTCAATATGTCCAGTTTTATAAAATTTCTTATCCTTATTAGCCTGACGGTTTCAGTTTTATCCGGTTGCGGCGGTGCTGATGAACGTAAAGCCGCCTACCTGGAAAAAGCCAGTCAATCTATGGAAAAAGGTGACTATGATAAAGCACGTATAGAACTAAAAAATGTTCTACAGATTGATCCGAAAGATGGTGATGCCTATTTCCAGTTAGGCAAAATTTATGAACTGAAAAAAGAATACAGGAAAGCCTTTGGTGCTTACTCACAGGCTGCCGAACTTGCACCCGACCTGCTTGAAAATCAGGCGAAATTAGGTCGTTTCTACTTAATACTGGTAAAAGATAAAAAGAAAGCCAAAGAAAAAATGGACTTTATCCTTGCCAAAGATCCACAGAATGTTGATGGCTTATTATTAAAAGCATCAATTGATGTTGTAAATAGAAAAGTTGATGATGGTATTAAAATTTCTGAAGGTATTTTTAAACGTGTTCCATCAGATGTAGAAAATGCGACTTTTCTGGCTTCGCTTTACCTGCAAAAGAAAGAAAATCAAAAAGCTATTCAGGTTCTGGATAAAGCGCTGGAAAAAAACAAAGAAAATGTACAGCTAAATCAGTTATTAGCCAGAATTCTGCTGGTTAATAAGAAATATGATCGCGCAGAAGTCATTTATAAGAACCTGTTAACGCAACATCCAGATTCTTTCCAGAATTATGCCAATCTTGCAATATTATATAATATAGAAAAAGATAAAACTAAAGCTGAAAGCATCCTTCAGGCAGCGATAGAAAATGACCCTTCTGATGTAAACAGGCAACTTACGCTGGTTAAATACCTGCTAAAAGTTAATGGTGCTGATGCAGCAAAAACTGAACTTAAAAAACTTATAAACAAATATCCAGCCTTAGGTAAGTTAAGACTTGCTTTGGCTGATTTATATGTTGTTGGACATGATACCGACCAGGCAAAAGCAACCTATAAGAAAGCAATACAGGATTTTCCCAGTGATGTTACCGGCATAAATTCACGTGCTTCGCTTGCAATGTTATATTTGCAGGAAAAAAACCATGATAAAGCAGTAAAGGAATTAGCCGATGCCATCGCTATCGCGCCAAATAATCCTAAAATTAATATGCTGATTGCAAAAATTGCCTTACAGGACAAAAACTTTGAAAAGGCAATTATTGCATTACGTACTGTAGTTAAAGAAACGCCGGAAAATATTGATGCTTATTTACTGCTGGCAATTGCACACAACGCAAACGGTGAAAAAGAACAGGCTAAATCTGTGCTTAATAATGCATTTGAGAACAATCGCTCTAACACAAAAGCGTTATTTATATTAGCAAGATATTATGCAAAATTAAATAATCTTGAACAAACAGAAAAAATGCTTGATGCATTCCTTGCAGTGGATAGTTCTAATTATGAAGTATTAGCAATGAAGGCTGCATTATTAAATAAACAGAAAAACTTTAATAAAGCTAAGCCTGTGGCAATAAAACTGTTAAAACTATATCCTGAGCAACCGTATGGTTACATCCAGTCAGTTCCCTATCTGACAAAAGAGAATAATCGTAAAAAAGCTATTGCATTACTTACCGAGGGTTATAATAAAGTAAAAGATAATCGTTTAATTCTTAAGATTCTAACTTCACTGCAAATATCATCAGGTGAAAAGTTATCAGCTTTAAACCGTGTTAAGCAGGCCATAAATAAATCTCCCAAAGATATAGATCTGAAATTATTGTTGGCAAAAATCTATCTGGTTGATAAAAACTATGCAGAATCCGAAACATTACTTAAAAATATTATCCTGTTAAAACGGGATAATGAAGAACCCTATATATTACTTGCTGATATGTATAGCAAACAGGGTAATAAATCAGCGCGGGTAAAAATTATTCAACAGGGAATCAATGCTACCCATAGTCTAAGACTGGCGCTTGCTTTAACAAAAATTTATGAGACAAATAAAAACTATAATGATGCGATTAATCTTTATGAAAAAACGCTCATCAAACACCCCGATAACTTGCTGGTAATGAACAATCTTGCATCATTACTTGCAGATCATCGCACAGATAAAAATAGTTTAAATCACGCAAAAGAAATTGCTGACAAACTTAAAACCTCTAATCAGCCGGTTATTCTGGATACGGTTGGATGGGTATATTACAGGTCCGGCGATTACAAAACGGCTATTGTTACTTTAAAAAAGGCGGTGAAAAAGTATCCCGATATAAATATATTTAACTATCATTTGGGCATGGCTTATAAAGCAACGGGTGACAGGGAAAATGCAAAATTATATCTCAAAAAAAGCCTGAGTAATAACAAAAACTTTGATGCAAAAGGCAAAGCACAGCAGGCATTAAAAACACTATAAGCTTTTACTGGTTAATTTTCCGGGATGATAATTTTGATTACTGTCATCCGAGACATATTGATAGTGGATATTTATAACACTCTGTGGCTTAGAGTAACAGTGTATGTGTATTCAGAGGTTCTCTACATTAATTTTTATTAAAATAAGGTTCTGGCATTATGAATATAGGCGCAATCAGTTATTCCGTTAGCGCATTCACTTTCCTTATTTTTTTTACAATCCTTTTAACTGACAGACATAAAGGGCAA
This sequence comes from uncultured Methylomarinum sp., assembly GCA_964572325.1. GTDB lineage: Bacteria > Pseudomonadota > Gammaproteobacteria > Methylococcales > Methylomonadaceae > QPIN01. The sequence goes on along the minus strand of CAZNGU010000333.1, from coordinate 523 downwards.
ACCAAACAGGCGTTACTGATAGCAGCAGCTGTCAGTTGTTTGTGGTCGTTAATACTGGTTTACGAATCATTTGCTGCTATTGTTGATATTGCACCCAATGTATTTGAATATATAAAATGCGCCAGCTGGTTATTTTTATTACAGCGTTTGTTAAGCGTTGCCTACAGTGAACGTTATACCAGACGAAAAATTCATACTATACAGGGCTTGTTCTTCAGCTTTCTTTTGCTACTATTTTTACCAGTACTGTTTAAATCTTACCTGAACGGCATCCAGTTTTTTAAAAGAATAGATTATTTAACTTCTATTTTTCTATTACTGTCGGTAGTTAGCATTGTATTAATTGAGCAGGTCTATCTAAATATTCGAGCAGAACAGCGGTGGGCAATAAAATACTTATGTCTGGGTTTACTGGCCATGAGTATATTTGATTTTTATATGTATTCAAATAGCCTTTTATACCAACGTCTTGATCCTATACTATGGCAAACACGTGGATTTATCTATGCATTAGTAGTTCCGC
>CAZNGU010000332.1:0-3539 GCA_964572325.1 uncultured Methylomarinum sp. | reverse complement strand
AAAGATATTAGCTGGCATGGTGCAAAATTAGACATGCCATTATGGGATGACCCCGAGACTCGGCTACTGGCTTTTACCTTGGCAGGTATCACAAATGATGAAGCAGATTTACATGTAATTATTAATATGTCTGAGCAGCAAACAGTTGTTGAACTGCCGGAAATAAACAATAGAATCTGGTGTCTGGCTGTTGATACTTCCAAGAAATCACCTGGGGATATTTTTCGCCCACACAATCAGAAAGCTATTAAACAAACAAGTTATTTGGTTAATGAAAAAACAGTGGTGGTTTTTGAAAATAAAAATGCTCGTTAAATAAACAGTGGATGCAGAGTTTTTTTCTAAATTCTGCATCCCTCTTGCTTAAGAGATCTTAGAACCTTTCCAAGCTCAACTGGCCAATGAAGTAGTAAACCTTGAACATATTCTTAATACAAAAATCAACAGCCCCAACGCAAATTAGCTGTATTCACCGGCGCATCCCAGTATTCAATCATTTCTTCATCCAATAGAGTCAAGGTAATGGAACAACCGGTCATATCTAGCGAGGTTGTGTAATTCCCCACTAATGAACGACAAATATGCAATTGCCGTGCTTCTAAATAATTCGCCGCCAAATGATAAACAAGGTGTAATTCCATTAAAGGCGTGGCACCCAGACCATTTACATGCAGCAATACTTTTTGCTTTGGCTTGGGTTTTAAATCATCACAAATAGCGTTCATCAATAGTTCAACAATATCAGAGGCTGGTAGCAACTCAAGCGTATCATGACCTTGCTCGCCATGTATACCCACGCCCATTTCCATCTTGTCACTGGCTAGGTCAAAGGTGGGTTTGCCTAATGCCGGTACTGTACAGCAATGAAGTGCAACCCCCATGGAAGCAGTAAGCGAATTAACTTTCTCTGCTAAGGCCTTGCAAGCAAGCAAGTCCAGACCACTTTCAGCGGCTGCGCCCACAATTTTTTCTACAATTAAGGTACCCGCCACACCTCTTCGTCCGGTACTATGTGTTTTTGGCAAAGAAACATCATCATCAATTAATACTGTTTCGCTTTCACAGCTTATCATTTCTGCAGCAATTTCAAAATTCATCACATCACCTGCATAATTTTTAACAATGAATAAAACACCCACTCCATTTTCCACGGCTTCTACCGCTGCCATCATTTGATCAGGCGTGGGTGAAGTAAAAACCTGCCCCGGACAAGCTGCGTCTAGCATACCTTTTCCTACTAAGCCGGTATGAAGTGGCTCATGCCCTGAGCCACCACCAGAAATTAAGGCCACTTTAGGCTGGGTTGGTGCTTGAATTCTTTTTACATAATATGGATCAAGATTCAGTTGAACAATATCCGCGTGAGCTTTAGCAAAGCCCTGTAAGCTTTCTGACAATAAACTATCAACGGTATTAATAAATTTTTTCATGACAAAGCTCCTGCTGTAACTAAAATAGGAATATAAATTAGCTCTATGCTAACAAAGTAAGGTGGTTTTTTTGGAAAAAATATAAGCTAAAGCCGGTATGCATCGTCCCAAACCGCATTTCTCAGTTTATTGACAAGACCAAGTAAACAAATCCTGCTAAAAAAATCAAAAGAACACATATTTCAATTAAGGGAGCATTCTCTGATGAATGTTGTAGCATTAGAACTGGTTTATCTAAAGCCCTATATAAAAATTCCTCTGCTATACTTTGGAAGATATATTCATTTAACAATAAATGAACCTATTTTAGATTGTTACAAGCCTGTTCATTACCTTCGAACGATTCACATGAGGATTTTAGACCCACCCAGTTATAACAGGTAATGGCATAATAGGTCTTAAACAACTTCTTTAACTCTATTTGGGGCAGCAACTTTATTGTTAAAATAACATTGCCTATCCATTCAAATAATCTAGCAGGATAATTTTATGAGCAAGTTCTTACAGCTATTTTTACTTAGTCTTTTAATCTCTATTTCTTCAAATAGTTTAGCTAATGATGACAAGAATTATGGTGAAAAGGTAGGAGAAAAAGCATTAAATGGTTTAACCAATATGACAACATCCTTTTTAGAAATCCCTAAAAACATCATTAATGCTACCAATGACAGTAATATTGTCTATGGTACTGTTGGCGGAACGGCAAAAGGTATTATTAATATGCTGGGTAGAAGCCTGATCGGCTTAATTGACTTTGTAACAGCCCCATTGCCAACAAAACCCATAGTTTCTCCGGTATTAATCTGGGATGATTTTGACGCCGATACTACTTATGGTGAATCGTTCCGTCTAGATGAAGATTAAATATATGCCTGCTTATTTTTTGGTACTTAAATTTGCGCCTGCCAAATAATGACAGGCGCCAGACCTCATACTAATCAGAGTACCCCATAGGCCAGCATTGCATCAGCGACTTTAATAAAGCCTGCAATATTAGAGCCTTTTAAATAATTAACATAATCATCACTCTCCCGACCGTACTCTGCACAATCATCATGAATTTTTTTCATGATATCGCGCAATAAGGTTTGCAGCTCTTGTTCTTTCCAGGTGATACGCGCACTATTTTGGCTCATTTCAAGACCGGAAACAGCAACACCACCTGCATTTGCGGCTTTACTGGGAGCAAACATGATTTTAGCTGCTTGAAAGATACGAATTCCGTCAAGCTCTGTTGGCATATTGGCACCTTCAGAAACAGCTATACAGCCATTTTTAATTAAAACTTCTGCTTCTTCAGCATTAATTTCATTTTGCGTGGCACAAGGGAAAGCTAAATCACATGGAACTCCCCAGGGGCGCCTGCCTTCATGAAATTCCACGCCAAATTCTTTGGCATACTCAGAAATTCTGCCGCGTTTAACCGTTTTCAGATCAACAATATAATCCAGTTTAGCTTGATCAATACCGTCTGGATCATAGATAAAACCCGATGAATCAGACAGGGTAACAACCTTGGCTCCCAGTTGTATGGCCTTTTCTGCTGCATATTGAGCTACATTTCCAGAGCCGGAAACCAGACAAACCTTACCTTCCAGGTTTTGGCCTTTTAAATTAAGCATATCTTCCATCATATAAACCGCACCATATCCTGTTGCTTCTGTACGAATGGGACTGCCACCAAATTCCATACCTTTTCCGGTCAAAATACCGGTAAATTCATTACTCAATCGTTTATGCTGTCCAAACATATAACCGATTTCCCGAGCCCCTACCCCTATATCTCCAGCGGGAACATCCTTATTAGCACCGATATGGCGAGATAATTCTGTCATAAAAGACTGACAAAAACGCATCACTTCATTGGATGATTTACCTTTTGGATTAAAGTCCGATCCCCCTTTGGCACCGCCCATAGGTAAACCAGTCAAACTGTTTTTAAAAGTTTGTTCAAATGCTAAAAACTTTAAAATGCTTAAGGTAACACTAGGATGAAAGCGTAAGCCACCTTTATAAGGACCGATAGAATTATTATGCTGGACTCGATAGCCACGCTGGGTACGAATATTGCCTTTATCATCTTCCCAACAGACTCTAAAAATAATCACC
>CAZNGU010000331.1:0-3542 GCA_964572325.1 uncultured Methylomarinum sp. | reverse complement strand
AATAAAGACCTTTATTTTTTCGCCATTAGGCCAAAAACTCAGCTGCTTTGCAAAAATAGCCCGCGTTTTATTTAAAGAATAGTTACTTGAGGGTACCGATTCATTGACCACAATATCGGAAGCATTAACAGCAAATATAAAGATATGATAGAGAAAAAAAACTAAACTGAGTTTTTTGAAAAAGATGTCTGTTTTATATTTAGCAGGTGAATTAGACAAAACAAAGTTGTATTAAGTTTAATTATCTTTAAAGTGATAGTAATGCCAAGTAGATAAGTTAATGATCTACAGTTGTTTTATTAATCTACTGGCTAGTGAAACACCTGTTTTTCTTTGATGGATAGGTGTGCTGATATGATATTGATTTAAAAAAATCATAATAATCTTACTTAATCCGACAAAAATAGGTGCTGCACTAGCATTACCGACCTAATTTAATCCAGTGTAATCTGTTGGCATTTGTTACAACGGTAAGCGATGACATAGCCATAGCTGCACCCGCTATCATTGGACTTAATAATAGGCCAAAAAAGGGATAAAGTACACCGGCAGCAATGGGGATACCGATCGTATTATAAAAGAAAGCCCCCAATAAGTTCTGTTTTATATTTGTTACTGTTGCCTTTGATAAAGCCATAGCTTCTGCCACTTTCAACAAGGAGCCTTGTAGAATAACAATATCTGCACTTTCAATGGCAACATCGGTACCGGTTCCAATGGCAAAGCCTACATTAGCCTGAGCCAGTGCCGGGGCATCATTAATACCATCACCGACCATACCAACAATTTCTCCAGCTTGTTGTAATTGTTTGGCTATTGCGGCTTTATCTTCAGGCAAAACTTGTGCTTTAACTTCGGTGATTCCGGCCTGTTTTGCAATAGCCTGTGCGGTGACCTCATTATCCCCAGTCACCATAATAATACGCACGCCCCGAGCCTGTAATCGTTTTATCGCTTTGGCTGAGTCCTGTTTAATGGGGTCTGCAACGGCAATAACACCTGCCATTTTGTTATTAACTGCTAATAACATGACAGTCTGTCCCTGTGCTGATAGATCTTCTATTTTCTTCCTATGCCGTGCATATTTTACCTTTTTCAAGTCCATTAGCGCCTGATTACCAAAATACACGGTTTGCTTGGCAATTTTAGCAGTAATGCCGTGTCCGGTAATGGCTTCAAAAGCCGTTACTTTATCAAGCTTTATCTGTTGTTGTGCTGCGGCGGCTAGTATAGCACTAGCCAGGGGATGCTCAGAACCAGATTCTATACTGGCGGCTAATTGTAAAACAGAGGTTTCATCGTTATCGGCTAATGGTGTAATACTGGATACAACAGGTTTTCCTTCTGTCACTGTTCCGGTTTTATCCAGGATCAGGCTAGTTATTTTTCCTGCACTTTGTAGAGCATCACCATTTCTAATTAAAATACCCGTCTGTGCTGCGCGTCCCACCGAAACCATAACCGATATGGGAGTAGCCAGGCCTAGTGCACAAGGGCAGGCAATAACCAGTACCGTCATGGAAGTAACAAAAGCATAGGCTAGCGAAGGCTCAGGCCCTAGAGCAAGCCATATTAGAAAGGTGAAAACTGAGATAAGCACCACTACAGGCACAAAAATACTGGAAATTTTATCGGCTAATTTAGCAATAGCGGGTTTACTGTCCTGAGCCGTACGCACACTATTGATTATTTGAGCTAATGCCGTATCACGTCCTATCCTCGTTGCTTTAAATAAAAAGCTACCTTGTTGGTTCATGGTGCCAGCAACTACTTCTGAACCTTCAGTTTTTTCAACGGGAATAGACTCACCAGTTAACATGGACTCGTCAACAGTGGAATGGCCTTCTATTAAAACGCCATCCACCGCAATTTTTTCACCTGGCCGGACTCTTAAGGTTTCAGCTAAGCCAACTTTTTCAATCGCTATATCCTGTTCAATCCCATCTCGTATGACACGAGCGGTACGTGGCTGAAGACCAATCAGTTTCCGAATGGCAGAGGATGTTTTCCCCCGGGCTTTAGTTTCTAATGCGGCACCAAAATTAATAAACGCCAGAATGATGATTGAGGCTTCAAAATAGGCATGTGGCGCAAGACCCGTTAAATAACTGGAATAATCAATGACAATACAGGAATATAGCCAGGCTGAACCTGTTCCTAAAGCAATCAGGGTATCCATATTAGCCTGACCTGACTTTAATGACTTGATTGCCCCAGAAAAAAAGTGACCACCGGAATAGTGCAAAATGCCTAAAGTAATAAGGGCAATAATTGGCCAAAACCATTGCCCCGCAGTTGAATTTATAACAGGTAACCAGCCCAAATGGCTTAATACCATTAAAGGGATGCCAAAAAAAGCCGCAACTTTTGCCTTTTTTAATACCTTAAGATAACGCTGTAATTCATGAGCTTCCTGTATTTCCGGATCTTCCATTTCTTCCATTACAGCGGCATCATAACCAGCATCCTGCACAGCTTTGATTAACAATTTAGTGTCTACCCTGCCATTGACCCTTGCTGAATGATCGGCAAAATTAACACTGACTTGTTTGACCCCTTCTACTGTACTGAGTGCACTTTCTACCGCAGAAACACAGCCTGCACAACTCATGCCTAATATTGACAGCCTTAAAGAATCATCGTCTGCATGTGCTTGTGTATCAGAATTCATATTTTTACCAGTATAGTTTATGAGGTGACACTATATCCCGCTTTTGTTATAGCTTGAGAAATTTCAGCTACATTGGTTTTTGATGCATCAAATGTTACATCCACCTTGTTTTCTTTACTCGAAGCTGCAACGGAGATCACTCCCTCCATGCTATTTAACTGAGAGCATACATTTGATTCGCACCCTCCACACTTCATACCACTTACTGCCAGTGAAATTGATTCTGCCATAATTGCCACCTCTTTTATTAAAAAAAACAAGCCATTTAGATCAAGGGAATGATATAAATCTTCATATCATGCATAATAGTCCAAAGTCGTTACAGGGTAAATAAAACTTTATAATTGCAAGTGTTGAGCAAGCATTATAAAGTTTTCCTTTATTGCCATGAATTTTACACTGATTCAAATCTAAACATATAATAACAAAATCGTGCTTTACAAAAACTTCTTGCTAATATGTCCTTAAAAAATACAACAAACCAAACAATTGCATTGGCTGGTATTTCCCAGGTTTGCTTGCTTGTGCAACAATTAGCTACTAAAGGAACAGCGGATGCATCTGCTTTAGAAGCCAGTATTTCCAGCATCCTTAAAATTGATTCAGAAAGTGTCTCTGATATTTTTGGTGGTCTGTCTCCTTTAAAACCGGGCTTAGAACAGTTACAACAACAAATGACGGGCCGACATATAGCCAACCCAGAACAGGGGCGCTATGCGGCACAACTGGTTTTTCTGGAGATGCAGTTATCCAACCGTCCCGAAATGCTTAAACAAATCAGGATTGGCATAGAGAAAGCAGAGGCACAAGCTGAAGCATTTGGTGTGATGCATGAAAATATTCTAGCAAGTTTGGGTGATCTGTACCACAG
>CAZNGU010000330.1:0-3555 GCA_964572325.1 uncultured Methylomarinum sp. | reverse complement strand
ATGGTTATGATTAAAGCTCTGAATTGTATTTGATTCTAATTGTAATAACGTTGTGTCAAACTTGACATTTAAAATAGTATGAAGGTTTTCAATGATTAAAGGTGTTTTTAATAAGATAATGCTGCAATGTGCTTTGATGAACTCAAGTGTTTCAGTAAATTGTAGGTTTTCATTACTCTGCTTTGGATCAAGTTCAGCAAGGCTGAGCATTATTTTTTGTTTTGACTCTGCTTGTGGCCAGAGAATATAGTGATAAACGGCATTTAATAATTGTTCTGTTAAATGCGTGCCAACAAAATGATCAGAGTTTAATTTCTTGATAAGAATGGGCAAAGCACGGATAGAATTATTAATGATGGCATTATTAGTTAAAAACTGGTTAACAGAATGGCTTAGAATCTGGCTTGTATTTAGTAAATAATGTAAAGATTCAGTGTTTTTTTTATTTTGGCTTAAGTTTTTTTGAGTTTGTAATTGTTGGGTTTTATCTTGAATAAACTTTAAAGTTTTAATAATGTCATCACTATTTCTTAATAAGCCTTGGCGTGTTTTTAGTATTTGTTCATTTAATAAATGGATGTTGTGTTCTAATTGTTGGAGTTGTTTAAGTAAAATTTGATGATCGCTTACGGTATTGTCTAACGTTCGGAAAGTAATGAGCGCTAATAGCACAATAGTTAAAAATACAATAAGCAGGTGTTGTGCCTTAAAGCGTGTCGTTTTCATTTGCTGATTTTTTTAAGGGTCGACTTTGATATTCACCACTTAAGGTTTTCAAAAACAACACGATTTTTTCGACATCATTTGAATTGTCGAGTCGACCTAGTTGATAACGTAACATGATATTAACAGCCTCTGACAAAGTATTAATAGAGCCATCATGAAAGTAAGGCGCTGTTAAAGCAATATTTCTTAAACTAGGGACTTTAAAAACAAAACGATCTTGTTCTTTATGAGTCACCAGATAACGACCTAAATCAGCCTTTTTTATCTGTTCTTTTGATTTAAAGTAATTACCTAGCACGCCAAACTTTTGATACATTGTTCCACCAATAGCAACACCATGGTGACATGAAATACAGCCGTATTGTTTAAATAATTGATAACCCTTCTCTTCATCTGCAGTTAAAACATTTTTTTTGCCTTGCAGATACTGGTCGAAACGGCTGTTAGGCGTTAATAGAGACTTTTCAAATTGAATAATAGCCTGCTTTATCGTTTTTGCAGTCAGGCCTTGTGGATAAATCTCGTTGAATAGACTGAGATAGAAATTGTCTTTGCTTAATTTGGCAACGATTTCACTCCAATTTGACGCCATTTCTAATGGATTGTGTATAGGCCCTTCTATTTGTTCAGCTAAATTAGCGGCTCGCCCATTCCAGAATTGGCGAAAGTGGAGGCTAGCATTAAATACGGTAGGCGCATTAATTGTTCCTTTTTGGCCATTAACACCGGTTGAAAATTGTTGTCCATCAGCGCCGCCATAACGATTTAAAGAATGGCAACTAGCACAAGATAACTGATTTCCCCTAGATAAACGAACATCATGAAATAGTATACGGCCTAGCTCAATTTCTTCTGGATTGTTTATTAGTGGAATTGGAATAGGGGTTATAGGTTCGGTGCTTGCTAACTCAGCATTACTTGTCAATGGATAGAAGACAAATATGATTAAACAAAGGGAAATAAGAAAAGACATGGTTATTTAAACGTATTTAGCTGTCGCTATCAATAACTCTTGAGTATAGACTAGACTTCCTGTTAGTACAAAAAGAGCTAGGGCGAATGCAAAGTCCAAGTCCAAGCCTGAAGGCCTAATGAATTGCTGCAGGATATGACAGGGTGTTTAGGCGGTCATCACTTTCAATAGACTGGGTCATCTGCTAAGTATGTTGGTCAGTATGTTTAAAACGGAGAGGAGTTCAATCTTGACCGTGTTTAAATATCAGGCTTCATTTTCGTCAATTCTGGAATGGGCGAGCCGCTAATTTAGCTGAACAAATAGAAGGGTCTATACACAACCTACTGGAAATGGCATCAAAATTAAGGTGGGTGGATTACTTTGATTCAGAAACCAAAAGCCTTGCCTATTACTATTAACTCGGGAACCATCGCAAAGTTACAAAAAATCTTTGCGATATGGGGGGTATTTCCAGTTGCCTAAACAAAATTGAAAGGATATAAAATGCTAACTATCTTAAAGCGGAATAAAGTGATATTTATAGCGGCTGTTATTTTTCTATTTTTTGTTTTATTAATAAGCAGTCCTATTTCTCAAAACCCTGCTTATCATCTTCTTGCAGATAATCGAAATTTGTTTAGCACGGCTAATTTTGCGAATGTGTATAGTAATTTGCCATTTGGTATTATTGGGATAATGGGTGTTTTGTCAGCTTCAAAAAATAGTAGTAAGGCAAAGTTATCCTGGTTAGCATTTTTTATTGGTCTGGTTTTAGTTGCGGCGGGTTCCAGCTATTATCATTTAAACCCGAACAATCAAACACTGGTTTGGGATCGCTTACCTATGATGATTAGTTTTATGGGCTTATTTGTTGCACTGTTAGCAGAAAACGTACCAGGCATTAATGAAAAGCCAGTGCTTCCTGTGGCTGTTTTGTTAGGCTTATCTAGTGTTATTTATTGGAGCTATACAGATGACTTACGCTTTTATGGCTTTATGCAATTTGCGCCATTGATCACTATTCCATTGATACTTTATTTGTACAAAGGCCAGTATACTCATCGTAATTATCTTTTATATGGCTTGTTGTTCTATATATTGGCTAAGGTTTTTGAATTGGCTGATAAATTTATCTTTCAGTTATCTGCTCAACTAATTAGTGGACACACGATTAAGCATTTGTTTGCAGCAATGGCTACTTACTGTATTTATTTGATGCTAAAAAACCGGCAGCGATCAAGATTTTAAAACAGGCCTGTATTTGCTGCTGAGCAAGCAGAAATTTCATCACCTTTGGTGGCTCTCGCAATTCAGAGCGGTTACTTAAAGCTATTGCACACCTTTATTCACATAGCCATAATAAAAACAGCATTAATATTGAGAAACATGGCGTTTCTTCATCTGATGCTGAAAAACTTGAATGGAATTTGTGCTTATAGCAACTGATACAAGCAAAGATTATGGCGAATCAAGGTTTATAAGCTATTCGTTAATAGAAGGCAGGGTTTATTGTGTTGTTTACATTGAACGACATAATAGCCAACGAATTATAAGTCTGAGGAAGGCAAATAAGAAAGGTTAGTATCAGGCAGAAAATCTATATGCCAAGGGATCAGAAGAGGGTTCTGTCAATGTCTGAAAGTTGCAACTCGAAGGCATTGAAAATTAAAAAGATCTAATTATTGGAGATGAAGTCTCAAATCCCACGCATCAGTATATACAGGCTACATACAATTAATCTTAGAAAAATAAGGTGAGCACGGAGTTTACAGTATAAGTTATGATTATGCAGCAATTAAAAATTATCTGCCTAAATTAATGGGGCTAAGGTTTTTTAAATGCACTGTGAAACCAATAGTTTGCACTATAAATCC
>CAZNGU010000329.1:0-3559 GCA_964572325.1 uncultured Methylomarinum sp. | reverse complement strand
CGTGTTCGAATTTTATGGAATTGCTCATTTTGCACCTCCAAAAACAGCGTTATAACTTTTGGTGGCATGGTTAATTTGTTCAATAAATTCGGCAATCGTAAGCTGGCTTAGAGATTTATCAAGCTTTAAAAATCTACGCGCTAGACCGTGAGTAAACTGGCTGTTTTTCTCTGCAACAGCTCCAATTTTTATGGAAATATCGATCAGTTGATTTTTAAGCTGTTCTATAGATTCGCTGTTGCTGATGAAGCGAGATTTTGATTCCTGACTAGAGAAAAAACTCTGTTTATTTTGATTTGATGGATTTGTGGTGTGGTTGTTTGGCATGATAGCCTCCTTGATTGTAGTTGTTAAACCACCGCCAGAAGTGACCAAACCAAGGGCGGTAGACGTACCAGGTTGGTCAACCGGATCAAGGAACCGGCAGGCTATACAGCCTCCCAATACGCCCACCATAAAACTGTAGGCATTAAAAAAGCCATGTACCTGCTGGTGCATAGCTATTGCACCTTGATTTTTCGAGTGACCAAACCCGTTTACACCCTTTTCTGAGTGCATATTTAAAATAGCCCAATAGGGTGATAATGTCAACATTATGCTGCCTCACTATCACGTTTAGCGATCTGATCAGCGTTCCAAATATAAATTTCTGATTTCACCCATGCGCTAGATTTTGTGTTACCTAGCTTCACCTGGCGCGGAAATTTATTTTTCGAAATCAGGTCGTATATTTTCGACCTGGATAAGCCTGTTATTGAAATTACGGCGGCTAGTCTTATTAGTTCCTGTTCCATCCACTTTGCTCCTTAGCTGTTTTCGTTTGGGATGGTTAGCTATTAAAAGCAAGGATTTTTAATTTAGATAGTGTGTATTTTTTCCGTGTGTTTTTTAATGAAAGTTTTTCCTCTTACCTCTGCTTGCAAGACCACCTTTACGGCAATTTTCTTTTTTTTTAATAGCTTTTTTTTCAAACACTAAAAGACGTTCCACTTCGCGAGTTAATTGTGAATTCTCATGTTCAAGTTTACTGATTGTATATAATGCTTCGCAGTATTTGCGCTGAAATGAACCATCTTCACCAAAGGTAAGGCGACCAGAGGCACTTGAGCTACTTTTGGCACACCCTACTAGGTGCGTTTCAGACCTAAGAATAACGGGTAAACAAGTCTTAAATTCAGGAATTTTTTGCATTACCCATTCAAAGAGTACCTTGCTGTCTAGCGCGGTATTGGCCTTGCATTTGAATTTATAAGTAATTTTTTCAATGATTGACTGGTAATCATTTGTTCTATAAGTAAGTGATCTTTCTCTTGGGTCATTACCAAGGACAAGATTAGTCATTTCTTTAGGTGTAATATGCTTTCTTTTATAGAAAAATAAACAAGCATCTTCTTTTGTCTTTGACATATATACACTCCATTCAAAAGCATAATCATTCCGAAAAGGTAAACCAGCAACGGGGAATGAGTCCGCTCTTCGCTCCGTCGAGCTAGCTGGTTAAATTGAATTATAACGCAAAGTATTTTTATTGTCCGTAGCTAAAATAATGTGAAACAATGCATACACCTATGGACGTACACGAACGTATAAGGACTTATGCGAATTGTTTTATTTGTTCAATTGGTATATAGTGTCTATTAACTACTTACCCCTCGCTTGTGTTTGCTAGACGAATGCCGCTTAGGGAGAATAAGCCACCTTCGGGTGGTTTTTTCATTTCTAAGGATAGTAATGCGAACAATTGTTTATGTAGATGGATTTAACTTTTATTACGGATGTTTGAAATCCACATCTTTCAAATGGCTTGACCTCTATAAGCTATTTAACGAGCAGCTTATTCATACGGTTGTTCCAGAATCTGAGTTACTTGCTGTTAAATTCTTTACAGCCGACATAAAGGCAAATTTTTCTAGGCTTGGAAAAATATCAGAAACTGCTCAAAGGATTTACCACAATGCTCTTATAGCATCTCTCGGAAATACTGAAATTATAAAAGGTTACTATTCAACTGAACGAAGTAAGCCACCTTTATATAAGCATCCCCCAGATAAAAATAATACCGTTGAAGTCTGGAAGCTAGAAGAAAAACAAACCGATGTAAAAATGGCTTTAAGTATTTATCACGATGTGGTCAGTAATGCTTGTGACCAAATTGTAATTTGTACAAACGATACAGATTTGGTTCCCGTTCTCGAGTTAATCAAAAAGCATTATTCTAATATTCAAATAGGTGCTGTAATTCCTACAACAAAAAAATCAGGACGTTCAGCCAATCGAAGCATAATAGAGCTTGCTCACTGGTCTCGAAAATATATAACAGATGCTGAATTAGCATCTTGCCAGTTACCTAATGTAATACTTAAGCCTAATCGTCGAGGTGTTTATAAAAAACCTGATCACTGGTAAGCTCAGTTTACTACCCTGTTCTTTTAAAATCACCAATAATGACATTGTTACCTGTTTTTAATGCATCAAGATAATCTGACCAGACCTGCATCATTTTTTTCCTTTCTGGTAAATACTCAGCATGACAATAGGCTGCTTTAACAGAATTCCTTTCTGCATGAGCAAGCTGTCTTTCAATCATATCTGAATTGAACCCTTTTTCATGTAGCATAGTGCTGGCGGTTGTTCTAAACCCATGCATTGTATGAGTTCCTTTATAGCCTAACCGCCTAATAATTGCGCCAGGTGTTTCCCTGCTAATATGCCCTGTCTTAACTTTTCCCTGATTACTGGCAAATACATAGTTTCCTCTTTCAGTTAAAGGCTGTATTTCTTGCAGTAACTTAATAGCCTGTTTTGATAGTGGGACAATGTGCCTGTCATTCATTTTCATTTTTTCTGCTGGAATTATCCATTGCATATTATCAAAATCAATTTCACTCCATTCCATTTCAACTGAATTTGCAGGTCTAGCAAAAATCATCGGTTGAAGTTGTAGAGCAACCCTGACTAGAAAACTTCCCTGATAAGCATCAATGTCCTTTAATAATTGAGCCAAGGTTTTACTATCAATGATAGCGTTGTAATGCCCTTTTACTGGTGATGGTAACGCGCCTCTTAAATCCTGCGTGACATCTCTTTCGGCTTTTCCAGTAGCAATACCATACCTAATAGCCTGGCCTATGAATTGTTTTGTTCTGGCTGCTGTTTCTAAAGCTCCACGATCAACAACACGCCTAAGCGTGGTTAATACTTCCATTGCTGTTAAATCTTTTAAGGGTCTTGAGCCAATCCAGGGAAAGACATCACGCTCATAGCACTGCTTTATATGGAGTTGGTGGGAATCACTCCACTTATGAGAGTTGCTAATTAAAAATTCTTCTGCTATTGCTTGAAAGGTATTCTCCTTGCTTCCTGCTTTTTCAAGTTTACGCATTAAACCAGGGTCTATTCCGTCACCGACTTGTTTTCTTGCTAAGTCTCTTTTCTCTCTGGCTTCTTTTAAGGAAATATCTGGATATACCCCCAAGGATAATAATTTTTCTACCCCATGAATACGATATTTGAAACGCCAATACTTTGAGCCATTCTTTTTAACTAACAAGAACAAGCC
>CAZNGU010000328.1:0-3561 GCA_964572325.1 uncultured Methylomarinum sp. | reverse complement strand
TAATGAGAACAGCTTGTTCAATACTAGGCACACTGGAGCCAGAATTAAATTTTAACCAGCAAACACAAGTTGCTGAACGTCTGATAGCAATATTTCCTTCTATTATGTGCTACTGGTATTGTTTTAATAAAACAGGCAAAAGGATCAGTACCACGAACAGTCATGATTCTATTGCTCAGCATATTCTACACATGCTTCATGATAAATCAGCTGGTTCCTTGCAGCAAAAAGCAATGGATGTTTCACTCATTCTTTATGCCGAACATGAATTTAATGCCTCTACCTTCACCGCCCGAATTTGTGCCTCCACCTTATCTGATTTTTACTCGGCAATTTGTGCTGCAATAGGTAGTTTACGAGGACCTTTGCATGGTGGAGCAAATGAGGGTTCATTACATTTATTTTCCAGTTGTAAAAACTCAGAACAAGTGGTCGCTAAAGTTAAGGATAAATTACAAAAAAAAGAAAAAATCATGGGCTTTGGCCATGCTGTGTATAAAAAATCAGATCCTAGAAACGCCTTAATTAAACACTGGGCCAGGAAATTATCAGAACAGGCAAAAGACGAGCATTACTTTGTTATGGCGGAAGCCATAGAAGCATTAATGCAACAGCAGAAAAACTTATTTGCAAACCTCGATTTTTACAGTGCGCTGAATTATCATTTTCTAGATATTCCAGCGAGTTTGTTTACCCCTTTGTTTGTATGTTCCCGTATCACAGGCTGGTCAGCTCATATTATGGAACAACGTAAGCATAATGTGCTAATTCGTCCCATTGCTGATTATACGGGTGTGGCTCCACGTAACTATATTCCTGTGGAACAGCGCTTGGTTTGAATAGGTGATGGGATTGGCCGATAATAATCAATCAACAAAGCCAGATGCCTTGTTAAGTGCTATTGCCGACTATGTTTGTGACTATAGCAGTCACAGCATAAAAGCTTATAAAGCAGCAAAATATTGTTTGATGGATGCGATAGCCTGTGCATTAATGGCTTCATCCTATTCTGCTTGCACCCGTCTATTAGGGCCTAGTGTACCCTCTGCAACATTGGCAACAGGTGCCAGAATACCCGCAACAAATTACTGTCTGGAGCCTGTTCAGGCAGCTTTTAATATAGGATGTATGATTCGTTGGCTGGATTTTAATGATACCTGGCTGGCTGAAGAATGGGGGCATCCATCTGATAATTTGGGTAGCATTTTGGCGGTAGCTGATTATTTGAGTCGGCAATATCTAGAACAAGGAAAAACTGCTATCCTGCTTAATGATGTACTCAGTGCTATGATAAAGGCCTATGAAATTCAGGGTATATTAGCCTTGGAAAATAGTCTTAATCAAGTTGGGCTTGATCAGGTGTTACTGGTAAAAATAGCCAGTACTGCTGTTGTTAGTCATTTATTAGGTGCCAGGCATCAGCAAATTATCAATGCGGTTTCCAATGCTTTTATGGATGGAGGAACGCTACGTGCCTATCGCCACTCTCCCATGACAGGTAGCCGAAAAAGCTGGGCTGCAGGGGATGTTTGCAGACGTGCTGTCCAACTTGCTCTAATGGCAATGCAAAATGATATGGGCTATCCCACAGTACTGACAGCTAAAGAGTGGGGCTTTTATGATGTGTTATTTAAAGGAAATCAGTTTAGCCTTAAACAAGTATTTGCTAGCTATGTGATTGAAAATATATTATTCAAAGTGAAGTATCCTGCTGAATTTCATGCACAAACAGCAGTTGAAGCGGCTGTTAAATCACATGTTCTGCTTAAAGATAAACTAGAGCAAATCAAGTTTATACAGATTGAAACACAACAATCAGCCATGCGCATTATTAACAAAACGGGTAAACTGCATAATCCAGCAGACCGGGATCATTGTTTGCAATACATGGTGGCTGTCGCCTTATTAACAGGTCAATTGTCAGCCGACAATTATGAAGACGATTACTCTAAAGATACTCGGATTGATGCATTACGGGCAAAAATGCAAGTCAAAGAAAATTTACAATTCAGTCAGGACTATCTTGACCCGGCAAAACGTTCTATAGCCAATTCAATTCAGATATTTTTTCAGGATAAAAGCTTTACAGAAAAGCGGGTGATTGAATTTCCTTTAGGTCATCCTCGCAGAAGAGATGAAGCCCTGCCTGCATTAAAGAAAAAATTTGAACAGGCAATAAATACTCATTTATCACCAAATAAGGCAGCAAAAATTATGCGAATCTTTGAATGTGATAGGGTTTTTATTGATACAAGCGTCAATCAACTTATGGATTTATTAGCAAAGTAAATGGAGTGAAATATGATTATAGGTATACCTCGTGAAATAAAAGCAGATGAATATCGTGTCTCCATGTTGCCGGTAGGTGTGGAATTGCTTACACGCCAAGGTCACCAGGTATTATTTGAAAAAAATGCAGGTATTGGCTGTGGATATGATGATGAACAATACCTTTTAGCAGGAGCTGAAATCATTGATGATCATTTAGAAATATTTGCCAGAGCAGAAATGATCGTCAAAGTGAAAGAGCCGCTGGACGAAGAATTGAAGCATATGCAACGTGAGCAAATAGTGTTTACATTTTTTCACTTTGCTGCAAATAAAGCCTTAACTGAAGCTTGTTTAGCTGCTGGCATTACAGCCGTGGCCTATGAAACCCTAACAGATGAGCTGGGACGATTACCTTTGTTAACCCCTATGAGTGAAGTGGCTGGGCGTATGTCTATTCAGGAAGGAGCCAAATGTCTGGAAAAACCCATGGAAGGACGGGGTATTTTACTCAGTGGTGTAGCGGGTGTTGAGCCGGCAAAAGTAACAATATTAGGTGGTGGTGTAGTCGGTACTAATGCTGCAAAAGTTGCTGCAGGCTTAGGTGCTAATGTGGTCATTATGGATATTAATCTGGATCGCTTACGCTATTTAGACGATATTATGCCCGCCAATGTTCGTACCATTTATTCAGAACCTCATGCCATTCATTGGCATATAAGCACCAGTGATTTAATTATTGGTGCTGTCTTAATTCCCGGTGAACGCTGCCCAATACTGGTTTCATGGGAAATGATCAAATCTATGCGAAGCGGTGCAGTCATTGTAGATGTGGGGGTGGATCAAGGCGGTTGTGTGGAAACTACCCGGCCGACCACTCATTCAGAACCGACTTTTATAGTGGATAGCGTGGTTCATTATTGTGTCGCGAATATGCCGGGAGCAGTGGGTCGAACCAGCACCCAGGCTCTGTGCCATGCGACTCAGCCCTACGTTTTGCGCCTGGCTAATGGTAATGTATTAGACATGGCTAGGCATGACAAAGGAATTGCCAATGCGATTAATATGATAGATGGTAAGTTATGTAATACTGCTGTGGCCAATGCCCATGCAATGCAGGAGCAATTGAGAAAGTCTTTTTTCATTGTGTAGCGAAACTTTGTATCTGAATTAACACTAATCAGCCTGGCAAGAGTTTTCGCTTTATTCCCCTAAAACACTCATCGACTCAGCTAGATGGTCAATTTGTTTGGGTAATTCAGAAAATTCTGGTGAATTTTCTTCAGCATAATT
>CAZNGU010000327.1:0-3568 GCA_964572325.1 uncultured Methylomarinum sp. | reverse complement strand
CGCCCTACTCCACTAAAAAACACGGCGATTCAAGTCATAAAGGATTCTTTTTCAAATGCCCAGCTGGGGCCGTTGTTTCCAAAAACACGTAAAGGCACAGTAGCTCATTTAAAAGCCCCGAAAGCCAGTGTAGAACAATTAAAACAAACCGCTTCTCCTACATTACTGATTTTTCCAAAATTCGAAGCCGATGCGGAATTACAACTGAACCCATTAAACAAGCCATACGTTCTTTTTAAACTGGCCAGTAATGCCTTTAATTATGAGCTACTGGGGCAAACCGGCTTTGAACTCATCAAAAATATAACATCTTCCTGCCCTTGTTATAACCTGACTTACAGTCGTTTTGAACAAATATTGCCTTTGCTAGATGATTTAATAATGGAAGAGGCATGACTACACCTTCTGAACAAGCAAAAAACCTAATTATCAGCACACTTTGCTTACCAAAGACTATTGAGACGTTAAGCAATTCTGATTGGGAACTGTTGATACGTTGTGCCAGACACAGCAAGCTGCTAGCCCACATAGGTCATAAACTTAACCAACCAGGCCTGCTTTCAACCATACCAGACCCGGTTTTAGCCCATTTTGTAGCCGCTCAACATATTGCAGATTATCGTAACCGCCTGGCACTGTGGGAGTTAAATAGAATTCGCCGCGCATTGCATGGTCGGGATATTAAAGTTGTTGTGTTAAAAGGCGGTGCCTATCAACTGTTAAAATTACCCTTTGCAAAGGGAAGGTTATTAGCAGATATTGATATTCTGGTTAAAAAATCCGACATCCAGACAGTAGAGAAATGCTTACAAGAACAAGGCTGGAAAGCAGCACCTTTAGATGAATACGATCAGCAATACTACCGCACCTGGATGCATGAAATCCCACCTTTACGTCATCAGGAACGCTTAATTGAAGTCGATTTGCATCATACCATACTGCCTTTGACTAGTCGTTTGCACCCGCCCCCAGAATTGCTCAGGCAAGATGCACTTACTATTGTAAATAGTGGATATCAAGTGCTCTCGCCTCTTGATATGATTTTACATAGCAGCGTCCATTTATTCTATGATGCTGAATTAACCGGGGCTGATTTTAGAGATTTAGTCGATTTAAGTGAATTAATCAGCCATTTTCAGCCACAACATGAATTTTTCTTTGAACAACTGCTAAAAAGAGCGAATCAACTCACATTACAGCGCCCTTTGTACTACACTCTTTATTTTAGCCAGCGTATTTTAAAAACCTCTGTACCTGAAAATTTTATTGAAGAAAATGGTGGAAAGCCATCTTGGTTAATAAGAAAAATTATGCATTATCTTGTGCCACTGGCTTTATTACCCGAACATCCTGATTTTCTAAGAAAAAAAGTTGCATTTGCTCGATGGTTACTTTATGTTCGCTCCCATTTTCTGCGGATGCCATTGCATTTGTTGATACCTCACCTTTTAAAAAAAAGCCGTAAGCGTATTGATGAATCAATGGGTTAAATAATTAATCCAGGTTTTTGAAGCAATATAAAAATAAAAAAATTGAAAATATTACATATTCTGGATCATTCCATTCCATTACATAGTGGCTACACTTTTCGCACCCGTGCCATTTTGCAACAGCAACAAGCATTAGGCTGGGAAACATTCCACGTCACATCCCCTAAACACAAAGTGGCAGAACAAGCCGTTGAAGAGATAGATGGCTTGCGCTTTTACCGATCACTACAAACTGAAGGACTTTTAGCTAAATTGCCTATTATTAATCAATGGCTAATTGTAAAACATTTAAGTAAACGACTGGATGAAATAATACCGGAAATCAAGCCGGATATATTGCATGCCCATTCCCCTGCCCTGAATGGCTTGGCAGCATTGAAAGCAGGTAAAAAATATAATATTCCCGTTGTCTATGAATGTCGTGCATTTTGGGAAGACGCCGCTGTAGATCATGGCACAACAAAGCAAGGCAGTTTACGTTATCGCATCACAAAGGCACTGGAAACTTATATCTTTAAAAAGGCGCAAGCCATAACCTGTATTTGTAACGGTTTAAAACAGGATATTATAAGCCGAGGCATTGCCAAAAATAAGATCACTATCATTCCAAATGCGGTTGATGTTGATAAATTTAACTTTGGACAAGCTGCGAAACCTGAGCTTAAAAAAGAACTGGATCTGGAAAACAAAATAGTTCTTGGCTTCATCGGTTCTTTTTATGCCTACGAAGGTATCCCTTTAATTTTAGAAGCCTTACCTGAAATCATTAAAAAACAAGCCACTGCCCGTTTATTATTAGTAGGCGGTGGGCCACAAGAACAAATTATTAAGGATCAAGTTAAGCAATTACAACTTGAATCTTATGTTATTTTTACCGGCCGAGTCGCTCATGACCAAGTTCAGGAATATTATAATCTAGTAGATATTTTTGTATACCCTCGCCTTACTATGCGCTTAACTGAATTAGTCACCCCACTCAAACCCTTAGAAGCTATGGCACAAGGCCGATTAGTCATTGCTTCTGATGTCGGTGGACACAAAGAACTCATTACTAACCATGAGAATGGTCTATTATTTAAAGCTAATGATGCAAAATCTTTATCTCAAAGTATTTTGAATTTATTAGATCATTCAGAATTACAGGATAAAATGCGCAAAACGGGTAGAACTTATGTAGAAAATGAAAGGAACTGGAAAAAAAGCGTGGGGAATTACCAAAAAGTTTATTCTTCTTTATTGTAAACCTCTAGTTCCCACGGTCTCCGTGGGAATTCATATTAGGACGCTCTGCGTCCCGTGACGCATATCGCCAAGGATGGCGTGTAGTAGAACAACGCAGGAGCAGTTGTCGAGAGCGTCACAAACCACATTCCCACGCGGAGCATGGGAACGAGAATATATTTTTATACCTCAATTATAGAAATATCGTATTGAGTAATTGCCTTATCTTTTGTTACTAAAGTCAGTTTTTCAATCATGGTCTGAGCGATTAACATTCGATCAAAAGGATCTTTATGAATGGGTGGAAGTTTTCCGGCAAGCTGTGCGTGTTCAAAATTTATATTTAATGGCGTAAAATGATGCAAGCGTATTTCATCAAGCAAGTTATCAGGTGATTTAAGTTTTCCCATTGCTTTTTTAATACTTATTTCCCAAATTGTAACTGCACTGATAAAAACAATATTTTTTCCGTCTATAATTACCTCACGCGCTTGCCCCGAAAGTATGGGGTTATTCTCAAGAGCCCAAATTAGAACATGCGTATCAAGTAATAAATTCATTATTTATCAGGAAAGATAGAAGTATTGTAAAAACAGTCATCAAAGTCATCGAAGTCATCCGCTATTTCTACAGCCCCTTCCCAGCTGCCACCTAATTCCCGAGGTGACGTGGGTTCTTGATAGGCAGATAAAATAGCAACAGGCTGCCCTGCTTTTGCAATAATAATAGACTCTCTGGTTTTTTGTACTGTTTTAATGAGCTGCGACAAGGTGGCTTTTGCTTCTGATATATTGGTAATATGCATGGCTAAAAAAATTGTGGGAAACAATTTTTTTATTTTAGTCTGGTCTGGTCTG
>CAZNGU010000326.1:0-3586 GCA_964572325.1 uncultured Methylomarinum sp. | reverse complement strand
AATACAACAGGGTGACTACCCAATTGATCTTTAATTCTTTCTATTACATCCATTACAGAACTCTCTATTAATAATAACCTAGTAATTTTATCAAGTTTTATCCAATAAATAAATCAAATATTACATTATTTTCTTGCTTGAATCTATTTTACAGATATAATTAAAGGTTTTTCGTTTTATCATATCAATATTAATTTTAGCAAAGAACTTAAAATGAGTAGTCATATCATGCCCACATACGGTCGCTTACCCGTCACCTTTGAACGAGGTGAAGGTGTCTGGCTATGGGATCAAAATAACAAGCGTTATTTTGATGCTCTTTCAGGCATTGCCGTTTGTAATTTAGGTCATGCCCACCCGGCTATTCATCAGGCAATATGTGAACAAAGCAAAAAATTAATACACACCTCAAACTTGTATGGCGTAGCAGCCCAGGAATTATTAGCCACCCGCTTAATTAAAGAAAGCAGCATGGATAATGTTTTTTTCTGCAACTCTGGCGCAGAAGCAAATGAGGCTGCTATTAAAATAGCGCGCATATACGGGCAGCAAAAAAATATTGCCAAGCCTTGCATTTTAGTCATGGAAAATAGCTTCCATGGTCGTACTTTAGCCACCTTAAGTGCTACGGGAAATCCTAAAATTCAGGAAGGTTTTGCGCCATTAGTGAATGGCTTTATTCATATTCCGTTTAATGATATTGATGCTATCAACAACGCCATTAAACAAAACGACAATATTGTAGCTATTTTGCTTGAACCCGTTCAAGGCGAAGGCGGCGTAAATATTCCTGCCCCCGATTACCTCAATCAAGTGCGCAAAATATGTGATGAGCATACTTTTTTGATGATGCTTGATGAAATTCAGACAGGCATCGGTCGTACCGGAAAACTATTCGCCTTTCAACACAACGACATAATACCGGATGTTTGTACCCTGGCTAAAGCCTTAGGGAATGGCTTCCCTATAGGTGCTTGTCTGGCCAAGGGAAAAGCAGCTACTTTATTAAGCGCAGGAAAACACGGCTCTACCTTTGGCGGCAATCCATTAGCTTGTCATACGGCTGGCACCGTTTTAGACATATTAAGCAGCGAACAAATTATTGAACAGGTTGAAGCCAAAGGTAGTCAACTTTGTGCTGCACTAAAAAACTTATTAAAAGACAATTCAGCCATTAGCAATATTAGAAATAAAGGACTGATGATAGGTATTGATCTCGCCATACCTTGCCTTGAATTAGTAGGCATTGCTCAAAAAGAAGGTTTGTTAATTAATGTCACGGCTGAAAAAACCATCCGCTTACTGCCCCCTTTAATCATTACTTCAGAACAGATTGAATACTTAGCAGAGCAGTTGGCTAGTCTTATCCAGGCATTCACAAAATAATTAGAATAATACATGCAACCTAGACACTTTATTAGTTTACTAGATCTCACTCGCGATGAATTTCATCATTTAATCCATAGAGCTAGCGAATTAAAAAATAATAAAAACCCAGACTTTCAACCCCTAAAAGGGCAAGTCCTGGCGATGATATTTGAAAAATCATCTACTCGAACGCGTATTTCGTTTGAAGCTGGCATGACTCAGTTTGGTGGTAGTGCACTTTTTTTGTCTCCCCGAGATACTCAGCTAGGCCGGGGTGAACCACTGGAAGATAGTGCCAAAGTAATTTCCAGCATGGTTGACTGCATCATGTTACGCACCCATTCTCACGAAATGGTTACCACCTTTGCAAAATATTCTAGGGTACCCGTAATTAATGGATTGACAGACTTATTACACCCCTGTCAATTATTAGCCGATATGCAGACTTATTTTGAACATAGAGGTAATATATCTGGTAAAACAGTCACCTGGGTTGGCGATGGCAACAATATGTGTCATTCTTATATTAATGCTGCTCGTATTTTGAATTTTCAGCTCAATATTGCCTGCCCGAAAGACTATCAGCCCAATCAAGACATTATTGATGCCGCTGGTGAACAAATCAGCTTTTTTAATTCAACAAAAGACGCTGCAAAAAATTCTGACCTGATTGTTACCGATGTATGGGCCAGCATGGGTCAGGAACAAGAACAAAAGAAACGTGAACTTGCCTTTAAAGACTTTCAAGTTAATGAAGATACCCTGGCAGTAGCAAACCATGATGCGCTGTTTATGCATTGCCTTCCTGCTCATAGAGGAGAGGAAGTATCTGCAGCAGTCATTGATGGCTCTCAAAGTGTTGTTTTTGATGCTGCAGAGAATCGTTTGCATGCTCAAAAAGCATTACTTGAATTTTTACTTTGCTAGTGCAGCACACTTGCATTGATGCTTAAATATAGCTTTAGTTTTCTTAAGAACCTGCTCAAGATCTAAGAAGTACAAGTGCTATATAGAGTACCCGTTACCAAACTCGCCCCATGCGCATTCCAAAAGAACAAGAATGCCTAGCCATACATAAAGTAGGTGTAAACCCGTGAAAAAAATATTAACTGCATTATTTGTTTTATTAGCAATTAGCCTGCCTGCTCAAGCTAAGACTGTTTATGTCACTGATAGCATGAAGTTTACACTTCGAACCAGCCCCATTAAAAATGCCAAAATTTTAAAAATGCTACCCAGCGGTACCGCATTAACATTGCTTGAAAGCAATAAATCAAAGGGTTACAGCAAAGTACGCACCAGTGATGGTACAGAAGGATATGTGCTCAGCCGGTATATTTTAGACAAGCCTATTAGCCGCTGGTATCTAAAAAAAGCCACCAAGCGACTTGAAACATTGCAACAAGAATTTGACTTAGCCAAACAGGAACTCAATCAATTAAAAGAAAATAATGGTCAAACATTAAGTTCTAATCAGTCGCTTAGCCAGGAACGTGATATTTTAAGCAAGGATCTTAATGACTTACGCCAAACTGCATCGAATGCCGTGCAATTAAAATATCAAAGAGATCAATTGCAAGAACGAGTTATTTCTGTAGAACGGGAATTACAACAAGTAAAGCGTGAAAATCAAACACTTGAAGACAGTACAAACCAGGACTGGTTTTTATACGGTGGCATCCTGTCACTAATTGGAGTCATTTTAGGATTTATACTCCCTAAGCTCAGTTGGCGTAGAAAAACCAGTAATTGGGATACTTTTTAAGAGCCGAGAAGGTTCAAGGTGAAAGGTACAAGGTTCAAAAAGCAAAAAGCTTCGCTTTTTTTAAACCATTTACCTGCTTTTTATATATTTAACCAGGAATAATTTACATGGCTAATTCAGCTGACAACAATACACGCACCTTTTCATCTTTGGTTGTCGATGGCATGGAACGTGCGCCCAGCCGCGCTATGCTACATGCTGTGGGCTTTACAAACGATGATTTTAAAAAGCCACAAATTGGTATTGCATCAACCTGGAGCATGGTGACACCCTGCAATATGCACATCAATAACCTAGCAGATGATGCGGCTAAAGGTGTTGACAATGCCAATGGCAAAGCGGTTATTTTTAATACTATTACTATTTCTGACGGCATCTCCATGGGCACCGAAGGGATGAAATATTCGCTGGTTTCGCGTGAAGTCATTGCTGACTCTATTGAAACGGTTGTTG
>CAZNGU010000325.1:0-3605 GCA_964572325.1 uncultured Methylomarinum sp. | reverse complement strand
ATACAATAGTGAATGTCTTCAGCCTAATCATGCGCGCGCCGTGATTCTACTCGACGTTAACTTTATTTTATCTGAACCCAACCCCAATTATGCTCTTAAGCCTAAGGGTAGCCAGGAGTATAAGCCAGCGGCTAGTTTGCGAATCAAACCAACTCGAATTATTAATTTATGGCTGGCAATTTCAGCATCTGTAGGTATTTCTTTGACGGTGCTAAGAGGGAATTGAGTAGTGCGCATGATTTAAAAGTAATACAAAAGCATGTATTCTACCGGTTTATATTCCCCGTAGTTGAGATGTTGGTGTTTATGTGAGGTCAAAAACCGGAAGTTATTAAATCCTTACTCCTTTATTCAGGGAATTTGTAGAAAAATAAGATGTATAGCTGATTTATTAATACGGGGTACTCTAGGTTTTTCAATTTATTCTATTGAACAGTTATCAATTTCAAAGAAGAAAATATTTGTCTCCTGACAGAGTTATTTCGGCATGTTAAGGCCATCTGAATTCATATCAGTAAAGACTCGGGTTCCTGGTACATGCTCTAAGCCCCATTTTGCCATAGCTTGTAACACAGCTTGTAAATCTTGCCCTTTTGGTGTCAAATGGTATTCGTAGCGGATAGGTTTAAATTGATAGGCGCGTTTAGTAATAAACTGTGCTTGTTCCAGGCGTTGCAAACGATTGGCCAATATATTAGAGGCTATGCCTTCCGGTGATTGCATCATTTGCCGATATAAGTGTTTGCCTAAGAAAAGGTCACGAATGATCAGTAAGGTCCATTTGTCACCGATAATATCTAAGGCATTACTTATTGGACAAGCTGAACGAGGAAAAGCTGGTTTTTGGGAGGTGATCGGTAGTGCATTCATTATATAAAAATAGCATGGAACCAATAAGCTTTCAATAAGCAAGTTACTAATTTAAAAAGATGGATTGGTATAAATAACTTCAGGCATCATTTTATTCGTTAGGGTGCTATTTATAGTTAATCAATGGCTTGATAGTTTTTATATCCTTTTTTGGATTCCTGAATTTTGGGGATATGTATTGACTATACTATTGCTAATGTTTTATATAAGTGGTGATGAATATTTTGTAAAATAATTTCAAATTTTTACTTATATGGGGACGTGTTCCTGACAAATTTTCTTACTATCCCTTTTACTTAACTTTTCTTGAGTAAGCTTACAAAAAAAACCTGTCGATAATGTAGTGAAATTTTCACAGGTTTTACATATACCAAAGGACTGCGAATTATTGGCTTTTTGTAGGCTTGTCAATGCCTCAATAAAGATTATTTCCTTACCAGTTATGGAGGATTCTTTTTCTAATATTTTGGCGGCTTTTTCAAAAAGATTCGTTGGTTTTGCTTTATTTAAAATAGTAAAACCCTTTTTAAGTAATTGTATATGAAAGACCCGTTTATCAAACTGATCTTGTCTTTTTTCAATGAGGTCTCTTTTTTCCAGAAGAATGATGGATTGAGAAACAGTGCCACGTGTCATGCCAAGATAATTTGTAATAGCAGCAGGTGTGTCGCTATATTTATTACATTGGGATAGATATTGCAATACTTGAAGGTGGACAAGCTGTATTTTTAATTCAGTACATCGTTTGCGCTCTTCAGAGCGTATTAGTACAGCGATGTATTCAATAACATCGAAAACAGTTGGTTTTCTCATGGCATCAAATGGCTGTATTTTTCCTGACTTAAAAGATTGTGAGTGTGAGGCTTTTTGTAAGGCACTAAGTACATCAATAAAAATTTTACTTTGAGTGAAGGAAGGATTGTCTTTGTTAAGGAATAAAAGAGCTTTATTAAATAACGCTGTACAGCGAGCCTTTTTTAAAAGGTCTTTACCTGAAGGGAGCAAATTAACATGAATAACACGCTTATCCTGTTCATCCTTTGTTTTTTCTATATAGCCTTTTTTTTCAAGAATAATTAATGATTGAGAAACTGTACCTCGTGTCATACCAAAATAAGAGGCTGTAGCGGCGGGCGTATCTGTGTATTTATTAGAACGAGATAAATAATTCAATACTTCAAAGTGTATTAATTGTAATCTGAGGGCGGTGCACTTTTTCCTTTCCTCAGAACGAATCAATGCAGCCATACATTCAACGATCTCAAAAATATCTATTTCTTGCATAGCTTCTAGTGTTCAAGTTTATTGTGCGTATGTTTTGATCGTCTTTGATTATGTTGTTAATGTAAAAAGACAAGATGAGGCATAGCGTATAAAAAGTAGCAAATCATAATGATATGGGTTGATAATGCGTATTTTATTATTGTATTTTAAGGAAAATTCTCCTAAGGAGATATTCTAACATGGAAGTAAAAAAGCAAATCTTAAGGAATGTGGACGAAATAACCTCGACACATCAGAACATGGTGGTAAAACATAAGGGTGTTTATGTTGCCAATATTGATAATTTGGGGAATGTAGATCCAGATGTTTTTAAATGGGGTTTTAATTTAGGCAGCATCAAAGAAAGAGTATTTTCTGGTATCTGGAAAGGCGATTGTGATCACATAATGACGGTTTCAAAAGTAGCCTCTAGGCCTTTTGGTAGTGCGCTGTGGTTCATGTCATTATTTGACTATCCGAAATGGTAATACCCGAGTATCAATAGCCAATAGAAATGAGCAAGTTTAATAAGGTTCTTGGCAAGAATATCTCAGTGGTAATATTAATGAAGTTGAGGCGCCGGTTTTTATCGATTAAAAAAGACAGGTATTTACAATAGGAGCAAAAACTTGTCTTTAGAGCTTTAACCTTTACCTGGAAACATACCTACTGTTCCTGGCTTAATACGTTTACATTTAACGGTTACATCTTTCAGATAACATTTTTTTAGACCTTTTGCAGAGCTACATTCATTACATGCAACTTGACCTTTATTTGTAATTTCTTCAAGTCCCCAGCCATAGCCTTGAGTTTGGCAAAACTTTTTCGAAGATTTTTTTATCTTATAAGGTCTTTTAGCTGATATTTTTGCACTGGCTAATGATTCGCATTTAGCTGAAGGCACAGTATTAGCCATCAAGTCTCGGTAGATATATTCAGTCGAAAATGAGGGGGCAGAAAATAATAAGGCCATAAATGCAGCCGCTAGACTAAATTTCATAGATTTCTCCAATATAGATTTTTAAAGAACTTTTCAGGGATCACTCATAATCTTGTTTTATAACCCGAATATCCATGAGATTGCGTTCTTCAGACAACAGTTCTTTGATAGGGGCAAATTTATCGTTCTCACTACTTTTGACTGCGAGTAGTGTACCAATAGCAATAGTCGCTATGATTGTAACGATTAAGATAAAATTATCCTTTTCTTTGATTTCCTCAGTCATTTCTACTTCATTAGCCATTATAAGCACCCAACATGTTTAGTTTAAGAGTGGTATTTCTAAATAAGAAATATTCGAGAGAGATTAACTCGATATAGTATCGAATCGAAATTAACTATAATAAAAAAACAACTCTCTGTCAAATATATATTGATTCGCTATTATTTAATAAATAGCTTCTAGAGTATGTAAAGCTTAGGAACGAAGATTCAATAATACCCGAATTCTGACGGGTCTTTTGGCTCCACA
>CAZNGU010000324.1:0-3611 GCA_964572325.1 uncultured Methylomarinum sp. | reverse complement strand
TGAAGTTGTTTTTTACTATCTTGTTCTAATTTTTCCAGGCGATCTTGCTCGGTAATATCCCTTACCAAAGAAGAAATCCCAATCACTTCCCCTGCTCCATTAATCAGCGGTGTGTTATACCAGTCACAAAGAATAATACTTCCATCTTTAGTCCTGTTTATATTAATGCTACGCCTGCCTCCAGTATTTTCTAATAGCTTAGTCCAAATTTTATATACGTCTTCCTGCTTAATATTGGATAGTATATGTTCAGTTACGTGTTTACCGAGTATCTCATTTTTGCTGAAACCAAATATGGCTTCAGCAGCCGGGTTCACATCAATACATTCAAAATCAGTATTCCATTCAATAATACCTAAAGGGGTGTCTTTCCAATGCAAAGACAGGCGCTGTAAATTATTATTTAGCTGCTCGCGAATTTGATATTTTTCTGTCACATCATTAAAGACTAAAACCATCCCTACAATGGTGTCATTAGCATCTCGTATAGGTGCGGCTGAATCAGCAATTTGATATTCCGCACCATCTCTTGCAATTAAAGTGGTATGGTTACTTAGATAAATCGTTTCACCGTCGGCAATGACTTTATCAACTGGATTTGCAATGGGTTCACGCGTAGATACATCAATAATTGGAAAAATTGTTTTTAAGGGCTGGTTTTTCGCTTCTTGCAGACTCCATCCGGTAAGTTCTTCCGCTACCGGGTTCATAAACAAAACATGCCCTCGAACATCCGTTGTTATAACGGCATCACCAATACTAAAAAGTGTTTGTGACAAAAACTGCTTCTGCTGATTTATTTCAGCTATTTGATTATGCAATCTGCGTTGCATATCGTTAATGGCATCTACAACAATATCTAATTCATCTTTTTTTCTTTGGCTACGATTTAGTCTCAATGTTTGAGGCGATAAATGTAAGTCATCCTGATTAGCAAATTGAGCAATTTTCAGTAAGTGTTTTACCACTAAATGGTAAAACAAGAAATACATAAAAAAAACAACAATAAATGTTTTAAGCGCATTAGATATTAAAACCATCCATACATGATCTAGCAATCGTTGATACACACCCTCAAGAGAAACAACAATCGATAAAGTACCAATGTCGATATCTTTATTCCGATACGGGTAAACCACATTAAATTGATGAGAAATAATATTTTTACCCGTTTTTATACCAGCTTTTGCCCAAAGCTGTTCTTTATCCCGAATTTCTGCATACTGGATATCCCGCATTTGCAAAATACCATTAATATTTGTTTGTAATAATTGCCTATTAGATATCCAAAGTGCGGAACTAAGGCTTTTTAAAAAAACATGATCAATCTTTTCTAATTCTTCGTCGATTAAACTCAGATCGGTAGTGTAGTCATGCCAAAGCTGGACTAGTGTTATTAATAAGGTAATGAATGAACTAAAAATTACAATATAAACAATAATACGGCGGGCAATAGATGGCTTAGTGCTTATAAGTTTCATTATTATGCTTACTTTCAGGTGTTAGCATTAACGGCTTGAGTATACTGTCAAATAATCTATTGATAGTACCATCTTTTTTCATATCTCGGATGGTCTGAGCTAATTTTGGCACCAGAGCTTTGTGTTTTTTATGTAGATAAGTATAGAATCCTTTTTTGACCAGAGGCGGTTCAAGTAGTGTTATTTCGGATAAATGTCTATTGCGTATATATTCCAGACCTGACCATCGTGAGTACCCTGCGAAATCGGCTCTGTTTTTTTGTAACATCATAAAAAGTTGCTGGGCATTTTCGGTATATATTAAATCTTTATTCCTTGCAAGATTCATTTCATAGATTTTCCACCCAGTCATAATAGCCACACTGCTTGACATAATACTATCCCATCCATCAACTAGGAATAAAGGCTTGTTCTTAGTAAATAATACCAAATCCATATCCATTATTTTTTCTGGCACTTGAATGAGGTTTGGGTATTGCTTTTGTAAACCTTTAATCCTTAATAAATCGCCATCATCCAGCCCATTATTTGCATTGATAAGTGCCCTTTCTGCAGGTAATTGAACCGTCTTCAGTTTGTATCCCATTCTTTGAAATGCTTCAGCCAACACTTTGTCAGCAAAACCGGTTTGGGTTTGATTGCTGATGGGCGATCCAAAAGCCGTATTTAGTATGATATTTTGTTGAGAATAAACAGGTAATGCCAGCACATAACAGCTAATAAACATTAGCCTATAAAAAAAGAAATTAAAGGGCATAATCCCGAGAGCTTCTTGAACAACAAATAAAAGCGAGAGGCTTATTAAAAAGGACAGCTAATAAATTATTCATAGTAACAAAAGCTTCTAATGAGCATTAAAATTAGTAAGTTACATATAACAATAGCACAAAATAATGCTTGTTTTGTAGAATAGCAAAATAATTATCCGCACCCAGCTAATTGGAACCCTAGAGAGAACCAATATTGTAAGCATCACCTTATAAGCCTTAGGGTTTTATGCGTTTTTCTATATACTTTTTTCATCTATGCAAGTTAAAATAAGCTTTCCATCAAAAAAATATCAATCTTATGTTTAATAAAATATTTGCCCTGTTATTTTGTTTTTTATTGACCGCTTGTGCCACCAGTCCAACAGGTAGATCACAATTTATTTATATGCCAGATGCTCAAATGAATCAAATGGGCTTGCAAGCTTTTGATAATTTAAAAACCGAAAAACCAGTCAGTAAAGACAGGCGATATATTCGCTTTGTTAATTGTATAGCTCAGGCTATTACCCGTGAAACAGGTGGAGATTGGGAAGTCGTTGTTTTTGCAGATGACTCATTAAATGCTTTTGCTTTGCCTGGCAATAAAATTGGTGTTCATACTGGCCTGATTAAACTGGTGGATAATCAAGATCAATTGGCTGCTGTTATTGGCCATGAGGTGGCACATGTTATTTCACGTCATAGTAATGAACGAATGTCTCAAAAAACTGCGCTTAATCAGGGTGTGGCTCTAGTAGCCGCAGTCAGTAATCCAACATCAGCACTGGGTCAATTGGCTATTAGCTCTCTAGGCATTGGCGCACAATATGGTATCATTTTGCCCTTTAGCAGAACTCATGAGAGTGAAGCAGATATTTTGGGGCTGGATTTTATGGCAAAAGCCGGGTTTGATCCCAGGCAAAGCATAAATCTATGGCAAAAAATGGCTCAAGCCAGCAAAGGGCAGCAACCCGCTGAATTTATGTCAACTCACCCTTCCCATGACACGCGTATTAGTGACTTATCAGCTCATATGCCTACAGCACTGGAATATTACAAACAAGCTCAAGCCAGCAACAAGCGGCCTCGCTGTACTAAATAAACTTTACTGGATTCGTGTTTTAATAACTATCTTATGTAGTCCGTATGGAATGACGTGGAATACGGGAATTGTACAGAACCCCGTATTGCGCTTTGCTTAATACGGTCTACAACTTAATTTAATCAAGAATACCTTTCCATCTGTAGAAAGACTGCATAGACACACTCCTACGATTTATCAATTTTATTAACTTTAACTTAAAAATTATGTCAAACCTGGAAAACATTATTAACCAAGCCTTTGAAAATCGCGCGGACATTTCTCCAACTACTGTTTCAG
>CAZNGU010000323.1:0-3612 GCA_964572325.1 uncultured Methylomarinum sp. | reverse complement strand
GTCGATCGCCATTTGGATTAAAGGTGTTGCCATGTTACGTACTCCGATTTTTGATAAAGAAATTTATAATTATATTTTGCAGTCGAAACTTTAATCATAATAGCAACGTATGTCAATATTTCAGACTATTACAATGTAAATAAATTATTCCTGCTAGCTCAAAATTACCGCTTCATACGCAGCTATCTTACATAATTTCATTGCCATCAATCTCAATCATACTGAATAATATAATTTATAAAATTATTCAGACATTTCATATTTACGCATTTTTTCAACCAGAGTGGTACGCCTCATTTGCAATCGTTTTGCAGCATGCGCGACGACTCCTTTACATTCATTTAAAGCTTGTCTAATTAAATCAATTTCCAAATCACTTAAATACGCTTTTAAATCTATTCCTTGATCTGGTATTTTAGTAACCGATATAGCATTGGTTTCATTATCATTACTTTGCTGGGTTTCTGCTTTGACATGCTGTTCAAGTGCTTCGGTATTATCAATTACTCTGTCTTGTGATATTTCATACTGCTGAAACTTTTCAGGAAGATCATGGCAATCAACCAAACTATTTGAATGAGTAATAGTCAGCCTTTCAATAAAGTTAGAAAGTTCGCGCACATTTCCTGGCCACGGATGTTCCATCATTAATGCCAATGCTTGCCCCGTGAACTCAACTGCATCACGTTTTTCAGATCTTATTCGTCTCACCAGGTCATTAACTAATAAAGGAATGTCTTCCACTCGCTCTCTTAATGCAGGTAATTTAATGGGAAAAACATCTAATCGATAAAATAAGTCTTCTCTAAAACGTTTTTCTTTGATTTCATGCTCCAAATCTCTATGGGTAGCAGCAATAATCCTGACATTACATTTAATGGATTTATTACTTCCAACACGTTCAAAAGTATGTTCTTGAAGCACTCGCAATAACTTCACTTGCATTGGCATCGGCATATCACCTATTTCATCAAGAAATAAAGTGCCACCTTCGGCCATTTCAAACCGTCCTTGCCTTGCTGTTAACGCCCCGGTAAAAGCCCCTTTCTCATGTCCAAATAACTCACTTTCTAATAATTCCCCCGGAATGGCGCCACAATTAACAGGAACAAAAGGCTTACCCTTTCTATTGGAAAAACGATGTAATGCCTGGGCTACCAGCTCTTTACCTGTCCCTGATTCACCCAAAACTAATACAGTTGCATCACAATTTGCAACTTGAGCAATTAATTTATTGACTTGAAAAATTTCCTGGCTATTACCTGCCAATCCAGTTTTAGCCACTTTTTTTACAGAATTAAGTTGTGCTTTTGTAGGAATAGGGAGTTTTTTTAGTTGTTCTAAAAAAATGCGTGAAATAGTAGGCCATTCTAAGCAGATAGCAACCATTTTCTGAACGGTGCTGGGTACTTGTATTAATGCCCCTTTATCTATCAATAAAATGATGGGGAGCTCTGCCTTATGCTCTATTAATGTCTTAATCAAAGACGCTTGTTTTTCACAACCCTGCCCAACAAATATGGCATGTATTCCATTAAGATCATACTCACTTGAATCAAATCCCACTGAGCTTACTGTGGAAACTTGATACTCCAGAAATGACAAGATATTCTCAACCTGCTGAATTCTTGTACTATTTTCATCAATTAATAATAAGTGAGGCAAAGCCATGTAGTCATTCTCTTTACAATAAACATCAAGTTAAAACCTTGAAATCTAATCAATTAACACAAATATCAAGGCAATTTAAGCAAAAAATATCCTGTTTTTTGAGCTTTTAGAATTAGACAAACACTCTGAAACCCAAGTTAACGTCCAGAGTGTGTACACGCTCTCTAGTACGCCATCAAAATGGTATTGACGGAGTACTAGACAAAAACAAAATATTAGTGCTGCACTTGTACTCCATCACAATTATATTAACGAATATAAAAAGTCGATAAGTAGTCATCTGTAGCGTTCCACTCACTTAAATTAACCAGCTAGTTCTGCGCTCGCGCGCCTTGCAGCTAACCACTTCTCAACTTCCTATATCCGTCAATACAACAATGATGGAGTACTAACTAATCCTGGTGACTATATCTCATAAAACTGCGGAAAAAAATATCACCTAATCAGAACTAATGAACTAAAGTTAAGCATTGAATAGGCATATTGTCAAAAAATCAGTTCTTTCAATCTCTTGAAAGATATTTTTAATGTCGTTTTAACAACACTAAAATTCGCTTGATAAAAAAAAATGTCATCAGCACTTGACAAATTTTTCTCAACAGTGAAACTAGGCATCTATTTAATAAAAATGGCTTCCTTTCTTGAACGATATCCCACTCAATATACTGTTTAGTATACTTGCTGTACTTTTACTATTTTCTGCTTTTTTTTCCGGTTCTGAAACAGCGCTAATGACACTTAATCGTTATCGCTTACAACATTTGGTAAAACAAAAACATAAAGGCGCTATAAAAGCTTTTAAATTATTACAACGCCCTGACCGTTTGATGGGGCTTATCCTTCTAGGCAATAACTTTGTCAATATTATGGCTTCATCACTGGCTACTATTATTGCACTTCGTCTGGGTGGCGAAGAAGCCATTCTCGCTTCAACTATTTTGTTAACCCTTGCTGTTTTAATTTTTTCAGAAGTTACACCCAAAACGCTGGCGGCAATTAAACCAGAAGTCCTGGCATTTCCTGCTGCCTGGGTTTATATCCCTTTGTTAAAACTATTGTATCCATTTGTCTGGATAGTCAATCTCATTTCCAACCTTTTATTAAGAATAGTTGGTGTGAATGCCGCCAAGCACAAGCAAAGTACGCTAAATAAAGACGAGTTAAAAAGTATTGTTTCTGACGCTAAAGACTTAATGCCGGCAAGATACAAAAACATGCTTCTAGGTATTTTAGACCTTGAATCAGCCTCCATTGAAGATATCATGACACCTCGCAATGAAATTGTAGGCATTGACCTGGAAGCACCTCTGGAATCTGTTATTCAACAAATCCAGTCTAGCCCCCATACTGTGCTACCTATTTATAAAAAAAGTATTGATCGAGTCATTGGTTTTCTCCATTTACGATCTATTCTTTCCCTGATCAACCGCTCTGACTTTAATAAACAAAGTATTACAGACAGTCTGACAAAACCTTTTTTTATTCCTGAAAGCACACCATTACACAAACAAATTCAAAGCTTTAAGGCAGAAAAACTTCGCGTGGGCCTGGTTGTTAATGAATACGGTGACGTGCAAGGTCTGGTTACACTGGATGATCTACTGCAAGTCCTTGTTGGAGAATTAAACACTGAAGAGCCCGATGTCACCCCTCAAAAAGATGGCAGTTTTCTAGTTGATGGCAGTGTTACAGTGCGCGATCTTAATCGAATTAATCAATGGTCTTTACCTATTGAGGGACCAAAAACTCTCAATGGACTTATTATTGAGTACATGGAAACCATTCCTAAGCCTGGTACCAGTGTCAGACTGCATGGACATAATCTTGAAATAATAAAATGTGATGAAAATACCATTAAATTAGTAAAATTTTATCCTGCAAAATAGCTTGCAAACATAAATTATTAAATGCTTTTATAGCCAAACAAAATCATGCTAAATA
>CAZNGU010000322.1:0-3626 GCA_964572325.1 uncultured Methylomarinum sp. | reverse complement strand
AAATTCCTTTTAATTGTGATATTTGGTGTCGCACTTCTTGTTTTCCAGGCTAAAGTTATTATGCCTATCATTTATGATATTGTTGCCTCAGATTTTTTTCTCGAAGATACTGGCGATGAAAAAAATGATCTGTCAGCCACTAACATTATGACAATAAGTGCTTTTGACCAGTGTAATAATTATATCGCTAACGAACTTTTACCCGATACTACTATTGTTTTCCCAGAAAACTTTGTTAATGCTTTTGGTTTAGGAGCCTTTCAATATGTTATCAATGCTGACTTAGAGGTTCAACCAGAAAGTGCACCAGTTTTTTCAAAACGCTATGTTTGTAGAATTAAGTATTCAATGGGGAAGGATACCAGTGGTATCAATAACAGCGATAATTGGTCAGTTTATGGCATATCCGGCCTTGATGATTTATAAGTCACAACTTACAAAATATATTTAGAACATTTTTGCACGATCATGCCTAGGCTATAGCTTCTTTTGCACAGCACCTCTCTGAAACACTGCGTTTCAGAGGGACTGCATGTCTCTGACAGATTTATAATACTACAAATTCTTCACGACCGAGCCTACCTCAAGGCTGCATGGCACTCTAAATTATTGAAAAGATTGCTTGCATCCGAACTTCTTTAAGCGGTTATCACAAATCTCACTGCATCCAATCTTAACTGCGCCTTTTTTATTTGTTCCGATGAAATAATCATTCGCTCTCTCAATTGTTCTATTTCTTCAGCCCTTATACTCGGGTTAATTTTTCTAAGACTTTCCAGTCGCTTTATCTCAGCACTTAAATCCTGCCGCATCTGCTTATTACTTGCCTCAAGTTGACTCTGCATTTTTATACTCGTATCCGTTTCAGCTATCTTGATCATATTTGAAATATGATCCCTCTGAGCATCTATAAAGTTTACTATTTTTTCTTTTTCAACCTTATCCCCAGTTTCCAACATATCCCTATGTAGCACCTGATCGGATAATAAATTATTATTTTGGTCAATTAAAACTCGCAGCGGTGTAGCGGGTAAATATTGGCCAATTCTTAATTCATTAGGTGCGCTACACTCTACAATAAAGAGCAACTCAAGAAGAAACTGCCCGGCACTCAACTGTGGATGGCTAATAACACAAAGCGCTGCATTTCCTGTTTCACTTGATAGCACCAAGTCCATTGCCGATAACACCAGGGGGTGCTCCTGACTAATAAACTGAAAATCTTCCCTCACTAGGGCAATTTCTCGATCCGTTGTTACCGTGACGCCATCTTCTGATAACAATGGAAAATAATCTCCTCGTAAGTTTTCACCCAACTTAAGAATATAACAATCCTCAGAATGAAACTCTGTCTCTACGCCATAACAATCAAATAACGCTTCCATATAACGCCATAAATAATCGCTTTTATCACTTTCTTCTATTTGATCGATTAATTCTTTTGCCTGCTTTTTTCGACAAGAATTCAACTCTAACAGTTGGTCTCTGCCTTTATGCATCTCAATTTCTAACTTTTTATGTAATTGCCGGGTGTCAGCTATAAATTGATCTATTTCTTGTTGATTCTGACTGTCAATTATTTTGTCAAACTTATCTTTTAGAGCAACTGCCACCTCTGAAGCCGCCGAGCTATTTGTCCTGAAAGCATCAAACCCTTCTTCATACCAGCGAAAAAGAAAATGCTGAGTAGTGTTTAATATATAAGGAATATGTATTTGTATTACATTTTTTTGCCCTATCCGATCCAAGCGTCCAATTCGTTGTTGTAATAAATCGGGGTTATCCGGTAAATCAAATAATATCAAATGATGCACAAATTGAAAAT
Organism: uncultured Methylomarinum sp.; assembly: GCA_964572325.1. Taxonomy (GTDB): domain Bacteria; phylum Pseudomonadota; class Gammaproteobacteria; order Methylococcales; family Methylomonadaceae; genus QPIN01. Next base: position 1,801 of record CAZNGU010000322.1, on the reverse strand, counting down.
TCCTACCTTCACTACCAATCTCAGAGCAAATCAAAACAGGAACTGTACTTTCTTCATCCGAAAAATAAGCCGCCGCCCTGTCTCTTTCGACAATACTCAAGCCTTCATGAAATACTGCCGCAGCAATCCCCTGGCTATTTTTTAAAATTTTTTCAAGTTGAATTACCGTTTCAGCCTGTCGGCAGATCAATATCGCCTTTTTTCCTGCACCTTGTAAATCAATCAGCTTTTCCTGTAACCATATTATATAAGGTGAATCTTCCAGGTTTTTAGCCGCATTACAATGCAAGGGATAAGCCATGCTTTTTCGCTCGGGAAAGCCTTGCACTGTTTTACGAGAATTTCTAAACAAAACCCTGCCAGTTCCATGGTGATCTAACAATAATAGAATAAGTTCTGAACGCGCCTGACCAGAGGTTTCTGGGTTATTTACTCTCTTAAGCAGTGTTTCAATATTATCTTGTTTTAACAAATTCTTTAAAACAGACTGCTCTTCTATTGTTATTTGCTCAACAGAAATTAACCGCCTAGCTGCTTCTGCTACAGGCTCAAACAAAGTCTCTTCCGCCAGATATTCATCAAATTTATAAAAACGATCAGGATCCAGCAATCGAAGCTGAGCAAAATGACTTTTTTTACCTAACTGCTCAGGTGTTGCAGTTAACAGCAATAAACCCGGCGACGCTAACGCTAACTGTTCTACAAATAAATAATCATCACTGGGGTTTTGCTCATTCCATTCCACGTGATGGGCTTCATCTATAACCACAATATCCCATCCCGCTTGCAATGCCTGTTGTTGCCGCTGTGGATAGGCAGAAAAAAAATCCTGGGAACACAAGACCAGCTGCTCAGTTGTAAATGGATTGACTTCATTAACAGCCAAACAGCGCCGCTCATCAAAAATACTAAAGCGCAAGTTAAATCGCCTGAGCATTTCCACCAGCCATTGATGCAATAAACTTTCAGGCACTATAATTAATTGCCGTTTACTTAAGCTATTAAGCAAACGGTAATGTAGTATTAGGCCTGCCTCAATGGTTTTCCCCAAGCCTACTTCATCTGCCAGCATCACACGAGGTTCAAACCGACCAGCTACTTCATGTGCTATGTATAATTGATGGGCAATTAAAGATGTCCGCCCTCCTTGCAAGCCTTTTACCGGTGACTTTTGATGCTTATATTGTCTATTCCAGGTTTCATATCGCAGTAAAAACCAGGCTGACGGATCTATTTGCCCTGTAAATAATCTATCTTGCGGCTTATTAAATTGAATATGATGATTTAAATCCATTTCCTCCAGATAATATTCATCACCGTCTTCTTTAGTACCGACATAAGTCATTAGTCCATCAAGCTCAATGACTTCTTGAACTTTTATTTTTATATTTTCCGCTGTTTCAACTTCATCTCCCACAGAAAAAAGTGCACGCGTCAGGGGTGCATTATTTTTTGCATAGAGTCTTTTTTCGCCGGTAGCTAAATACAATACCGAAACCCGATTGTCACTCACATCAAGAATTAAACCCAGACCTAACTCCGACTCCGTATTACTTATCCAGCGCTGCCCGGGAACAAATTCAGTTATTTCCATTTCAAAAACCCAATAATCCTAATACTTCATCGCACCTGTATTGATGAAGCACCAACACTCTGTATTATTTACTAATTCCCCAATTTTGCAGATATTTTTGTAACTATTCAGTATGATTTTGCTCAGGATGTAGGCTGTTGATTTATCAGGCCTCTGAAACAGGACGTTTCAGAGAGCTTACATGGATGTATTTACGCGTCCTGAAAA
>CAZNGU010000321.1:0-3628 GCA_964572325.1 uncultured Methylomarinum sp. | reverse complement strand
ATACTCTTCATACAAAATTCATTCAGTGGCTAGGCAATCTTGCTTGATTAGATATAAAGGCCTGCCTAACTGGCTGAAAATTAATGACTGTAATTATTATAGAATATCCCTGCCAGGCTTTTCTATCAAATTAAACTAACTGACCATTATAAACCCAAGCTCACATTTTATGCTGGAATTTATCCAATTATTAATTCAAAGGTATCAGGTAGTCACCGCTAGTCTGAATAAAAATGATCATCGTTGCCTGTTATTTCAGCAACGGATTGAACAACTTTTTCTGATGGATGCTTTTATAAGAAAGGGATTGTTAATAGAGTCTAGCCCTGCAACTCCCATACAAATTGCCATTTTGGGCCCGACCCAGACAGGTAAAAGTACACTGACCAATCTAATTCTAAATAATCAAAGTGCCGGTGTCAGTCCGCTTGCTGGGTACACTGTTCACCCACAAGGTTTTTGTCATCAGACTGGTCTGAAACAATGTTTGGGCTTGCAAGGTTTTTTTGGTCGCTTTCAACAGCTAAAGCAAAGTGAGTTAAAAAGTGACAGATATGATTGTTATTCACTCACGGAAAGTCTGCAAAACTCGGCCTTATTACCCGATTGTGTGTTCTGGGACACACCAGATTTTGACTCCATTGATTCTGCTGATTATAAAGAAGGCGTTATTCGGACAATTGCACTGGCAGATATAGTCGTTTTGGTGGTCAGTAAAGAAAAATATGCAGATATGTCGGTTTGGGAGATGATGTCAATGCTGGAGTCATTTCACCAGCCTACGTTGATTTGTCTTAATAAACTACTGGAAGGCAATGAGCAGGTAATAGTTGAATCACTAAAAGACAAATGGATGCAGGCAAGAGGTGATGACTTTCCTCCTGTAATTCCATTGTATTATCAAAAACAAACAGGGATACCTGATTGGCCGGCATCAGCAAACCAGCAGTTTTTTCAGCTGGCAAAAAAAGTTTCGCTAAAAAAACATGCCGATTATGAAACATCCTTATTAAATAAGCATTGGCATAGTTGGCTGGAACCCATTGTTTTAGAACATGAGACGGTTAAAGCATGGCAGGCTTTAGTGGATCAAAATATAGAACAGATTATCCAGGAATATCAACGGGACTTTTTAGAGCACCCCTATTATTATGATACGTTTCAGAATGCATTAATTGAATTATTAAATTTACTGGAAATACCTGGAATTTCCAGAATATTAACAAAAACCAGGCGTGTGTTAACCTGGCCGTTAAGAAAATTAATGGGAATAGGCAGGAAATCGGTATCAGCAGATAGTCAGGAAGAAGTGCTATTAAATCAACTGGGCGATCACCTGTTAATTTTGTTAGCCGATCAGTTGCTAGAAAAAATTGATGGCGATCCAAAACAAAATAAATGGTGGAATGATTGCTATTGCCTGTTAAGACAACAGCGTAATGAAATACTAGATAGTTATCAGATTGCTGTTGAAAATTATAGTAATTATTTTCAACAGGATGTGGATGCCACTGCCAACAAACTATATAACAAATTAGACGAGCACCCTTTCATTTTAAACAGCTTAAGAGCAACGCGCATATCTACAGATGCTGCTGCTATGGCGTTAGTTATAGCAACAGGAGGCATAGGTATCCACGATTTAGTGATCACACCTGCCATGCTTTCAGTGACCTCTCTACTCACAGAAAGTGCTCTGGGGGGCGTCATGAACAGTGCAAAAGCAGAATTAAAAAAACAGCAGATGGATACAGTGAAAAGTGATTTATTCATAAGTAGTCTTCAGCAATCATTATATTTATTACCCGAACAGCTTTCAGAAAAAGGACGCTTTAATATTTCACCCGAGCAAGTGCAAAAAGCTGAAAGTCAACGTAAAGAGAAAAAACATGGCATCCGACTATTCTGAAATAAATTCTAATGTTGAACACTGGGTGCAATATGCACTAGCCGAAGGCTGGGTAGAAAAAGAAACAGCGCAAGACTTGCTTGATCAAGAAAAAAACTCTGCCAATGATTTATTTAGCAGTGATAGCTCAAGACCTTTAGTTGTCGCTTTCATGGGGGGAACCGGTGTTGGTAAAAGTTCTTTATTAAATAAACTGGCAGGTCAGGCCATAGCTAAAGCAGGCGTGGAAAGGCCGACCTCGCGAGAAGTGACTTTATTTTATCACCACTCAGTTTCGCTGCATTTATTACAGGAAGTATTCCCTATTCAGCAAATCAAAATGGCGCAACATACCGAAGATGCCAATCAGCAAATTATCTGGATTGATATGCCCGATTTTGATAGCACCGAGCAAAAAAACAAAGACATTGTTTTACAATGGTTACCTTTTGTTGATGTGCTAATTTATGTCGTTAGTCCGGAACGGTACAGAGATAACAAGGCCTGGCAATTATTATTGGCAGAAGGCGCCAGCCATGCCTGGGTTTTTGCATTTAATCAATGGGACCGAGGGGAAGATGCACAATATGATGACTTTAAACAACAGCTAGCCAAAGCAGGTTTTCATAATCCGCTTATTTTTAAAACGATTTGTACAGATCAGGCAGAAGATGAGTTTCTTCAGCTACGCAATGCCATTGAATCTATAGCTACCGAAAAAACCATAAAACATCTGGAAACAAGAGAGCTACAACAACGTACTGATAGTATAAAATATAAATTAGAAGATTGTCTGGATACGCTAGGCAATGCAGATGATTTCTCAATAATAAGTAAATATCAGACCGCAAACTGGGCACAGACACAAGATATTTTAATTCAAGGATTTCAATGGCCGATTCAACAAGAATCAAAACGCTATGCAAAAATAAAAATAGGCAGTAAGCAAGACAGCATAAGCTTATGGGATGGTTGGGCACAAAGTCGCTTTAATGATTATCTGGACGCCTTGATTGTCACAATAGATCAGCAGGGTCTACCGGCTCTTCCGATAAGAGAAAAATTAACTGAATGCCGTAATAATGCAAAACAAATCGTTCATACACAAACAGAACTGGCATGTCGAAAAGCATTAATCAACCCAGGTAATTTATTACATAGAATATTGTTAAAAACGGCCAGTATCTGCGAATTTATTTTACCCCTATTAGCAATGGGAGCCGTGGGCTTCGAAGTATTTCAGGGCTATTATGATAGCGCAATCAGTAATGAATCTTTTTTAGGAGTTAATTTTGCAGTACACAGTGGCTTATTAATTTTAATCAGTTGGCTATTTCCCTTTTTCATCAGAAAAAAAATGCAACCCTCATTGGAAAAAGCGGCACTAAAAGGCTTATACAATGGGTTGGAGGAAGCAATGGTCATACTGGATATGGATATTAAACAAGCCATTACTGTATTTAAAGAACTACATGCTGAAAAAACGGGGGAACTAAATCAGTTAATTATTGCCTGTAATAATGAGACTGAAAAAGTTAAGGTAAATGAAACAAACAGCCAGTTGAACAGAATGCTGGTTAATTGATAGACATTATAAAACTTAAATGTATGACAAGATTTTTTTAAATCTTGTAAAATAACGATTCACGGGGGCGACTTGGCTTCGACGTGGGTAGCAAAACTTGGAGTGCATGCCGTGGACAGTACACCACGTAAAATCTACTGATATTAAAGTATTCG
>CAZNGU010000320.1:0-3637 GCA_964572325.1 uncultured Methylomarinum sp. | reverse complement strand
TAATAATGCTTTGGATACGTTCGTGAAAATAGGTTCTACTGGCAAGCCCTGTCAGATGGTCAAAATAGGCCAGACGATGAATTTGTTTCTCTGTGGCTTTTCGCTGGCTAATATCCTGAACAGTCCCGGTAATCATGGGCTGGCCATTTTCAATAATCTTGACCATTTCCTGATGGACATGTATCTGTTCATTCCCAGATACATGCATGCGATATTCAATATGCTGAACAGTTGCGCTAAAAGGTGCCTCAAGAATCATGTTTTTAACCAAAGGCTGATCTTCCGAGACAATTAAGGCAATAAACCCTTCTAAAGTTGCATCAAAAATAGCTAACTCAATTTCACATAAATCAGCTAATTGTTCCGATATTTGAAAATAATCTTGTTTTACATTCCAGATCCAGTAACCCAAACGTGCAATACGCTGTGCCGCTGTCAGTTGCATTTTACTGGTTCTGAGTTCTGCTGCATCTTGTTCTGCTCTTAACATAAAGTTTAAGCGATGCACTAAAATGGGATAATTAATCGGTTTAATAATAAAATCGGTTGCTCCTGCTTCGAAAGCTCGATTAATTGAGTCTATATCCCCTAAACCTGTCGACATAATAATTGGAACGCCAAGCATTTCTGGTTTTTCTCGCAATAGACGACAGGTCTCAAAACCATCCATGGGTTCCATGATGGCATCCAGTAATATCAAATCCGGTTTATATTGTTTAACGCATTCCAGAGCCTGGCTACCACTGCTAGCTTCATCCACTAAAAAATCAGCATTACTTAATACTGAATGGGTGATTAAACAAAAGCTAACATCATCATCCACTAATAAAATTCGTTTTTTATCCCCGCCTTTAGGCTGTTCTTGAATTTTGGCTTGAATAATGGGCTGCAAAGGTGGAGTTTCAACATCCGTAATATTAAGCTCTTTATTCAAAGCGATAATAACATCAGGAAATTTTAGTTTTATGGTATTTAAGTGCTTTTCAATAGCTTGAACGTCACCAGATTTACTTTTTTCTTCAATGGACGTTGCACATTCGGCTAAAATTTGTATACCTAAGTTAGCACAAGCTGATTTAAAGCTGTGAGCACTTTGGGTCAAGGTATTGCAATCCTGATTATCCAAAGCTTCTTGTAATTTATCTATTTCTTTGGGAGCAGAGCTTAAAAACAAGGTAATTGCTTTATTAAGGAGGCCTTCACCGCTTGCGGTGGTATGTTGGCGCAAATTATCCAGAGCCGTAAGGTCTAGCAGACCATTCTCAGGTTTTTGTACTAAACCCGTTTGATTTTCAGTGGCTGAGGCAACTTCGGTTTGTTTTAGTAACAACCACGGATCCAGGACAGCTTGCAGTTGTTTCTGACTAAATGGCTTGCTGAGATAATCATCCATCCCTGCCTCTTTACACTGCTGAATAATTCCTTTTTGTACATCTGCAGTTAAAGCAATAATGGGAACATGAACCTGTATACTCTGAGTAGCTTCACGTTGTCGAATTTCAGCAGTTGCTTGAAAACCGTCCATTATGGGCATGTGACAATCCATTAAAATAACATCAAAGTGCTTATTGGCAGATACTTCAACAGCTTCTTGACCATTATTAACAACTTGTGGCTGACAACCAATAGAGCGTAATATAGCCACCCCGACTTCCTGGTTTACCAGATTATCTTCTGCCAATAGAACATGCCCTGAAAGTTGAGGCAATTGGCTATCCAATGACTGACTAGAATCTGTTTGTCCCTGTCTAGCGCCTATCAGTTCAAGCAGACAATTTTGCAGTTTTTTTTGAATGACTGGTTTAGTCAAAAAACAACTGATGCCATAGTCTAAACTCTGTCCCTGATCAAGACCCACATTGTCAGAGCTTAGCATGACCAATGATAAGGAAGACAGTTGGGAGTCATTATGGAGTATTTTGGCCAATGCCAGTCCATCTATTTCAGGCATATGCCAGTCTAGCAACGCCACCTGATAATGCTTATTCTGCTGTTTTGCATATTGTAAATGACTGATGGCTTGGGCTGCGTTGGCTACGCAGTAACAATCCATCCCCCAATAACTTAGCTGACTAGCTAATATCTCACGATTTGTGGCATTATCATCAACAACCAGAACACTGACACCCTGCAATGTGTCAATATCGCCTTTTTGCGTGGCCATTTGTTTACTGCGTTGCAGATTTAGACTAAAACTAAAACAAGAGCCCTGACCCAGGGTGCTGCTTAATTTTAATTGGCCGTCCATCATTTCCACTAATTGTCTAGAGATACTCAGTCCCAGCCCTGTTCCTCCATGGCGCCGAGTGATAGAACCGTCAGCCTGAGTAAAACTTTCAAAAATTATCTGCTGCTGTTCAGGTGCAATACCAGAGCCAGTATCAGAGACTTCAAACAGTAAATTCAAATGACTATCGGAACGATTAGGTTCTATTAATTTAACCTTTAACTGTATTTCACCTTGTTGGGTAAACTTAATAGCATTCCCTAATAAATTAATAAATACCTGACGTAACCGTTCGGCATCACCACATACAAAACCGGCAAATTCCAGGGGCAAGTCCAACACCAATTCCAGACCTTTTGAATGCGCCTGGGATGCCATCATTTCAATCGTGTCTTCAAGCAGGTTACGAATATCAAAATCGTTGATAGTTAACTGAAATTTCCCCGATTCTATTTTAGAAAAATCCAGTATATTATTGATAACTCCTAATAAAGATTCTGCGGAACGGTAGGCCGTATTGGCCAATCTTTTTTGCCTATTATTTAGTGGGGTATTAAGTAATAATTCCGTCATACCCAACACGCCATTCATTGGGGTACGAATTTCATGACTCATAGTTGCAAGAAACTCACTTTTGGCTTTACTGGCTTGTTGTGCTTGTTCTGCTAATAACAGGGCTTTATTTTTTGATTCTGTTAAATCCAGAGTTCTTTCCTGAACTTGCTGTTCAAGCGTGTCTTTTTGCTGTTCAAGTGCTTTATTTCTGCTGTCAATCTGCTCCAACATGTCATTAAAAGCCACTCCCAACAGCCCTATCTCATCCTTTGAATTAATCGTTGCACGTTGCTGATAATCACCCGATTGTTGAACAGCCTCACTAATAGCCACCAATTCCAAAATCGGATCAGAAAGCTTTTTAGCTAATTTTTCTACCAGCCAGAATATGAATAAGGCAGCAAAACTCAGGCATAATAGAGTAAAAGCCACTTCTTTAACCAAACGCTGATAAATATTATCCAGACTAATAATTACCACGATATTGCCATAAGACGTATTATCAAATACCAGGGGCTTACATACCTGCATAAACCTCAGAGTGAGACGACTATTCTCACAATTAGTGATCAAGTTTTCAGGTATTGACCAATCACCTTCTCTTAAATAAATAGCAAAGGGAGATTTTTGCTCAGCTTTTATAACCGCTGCATAAACTACATCGTGATGTGCTTTCAATGTGGTTAAGGTTTGCTGTGCATCAACATGGTTTTCAAAAATCAGCGCCGGGGTAATAGCTAATGCTGTTACTTCGGTTAGAGCATTTAATTCATCTTGCAAAATCGTCTTGTTAGATAAAACCGTGTTGACTAATAAAACGCTACCGGCAATCAATAACATAAATAAAATACTTAT
>CAZNGU010000319.1:0-3666 GCA_964572325.1 uncultured Methylomarinum sp. | reverse complement strand
GCTGGTTGTCGAAGTTATTTTGTGCACGTTCCTTATATTTCGACACTGGAGAGTTGGTTGTTCTTGGCTATTGTGATTGATTTATTTTCTAGAAAAGTAGTCGCTTGGTCAATGATAAGTGAATCAAAGCTTCATTGGTTAATGATGCTTTTTAATGGCTCTATGGGGATATAAAACCAGAGAAAGGCTTGATATGACATACCGCTCAAGGGAGTCAATATACATCAGATAGAGCCATATTAAATCAGTATCATGTTATCCAATCAATGAGTCGAAAAAGGAATTACTGGGATAATCCGGTGTCTGAAAGCTTTTTTCACACTTAAAACCACAAATTAGTACACCATCCTATGTGCCGATTGAGAAGAGCCAAGGAGAAATAAAAAGACAAGAGAGGTGGGTATATTATTGGTTACTGCCTCCCTAAGACTTATGCTATTCCTAAAACATCTTGCATATCATATAATCCATCATCTTTATCTTTTAACCACTCTGCAGCTCTGATGGCTCCCGTTGCAAAGGTCATGCGACTGCTTGCCTTGTGAGTAATCTCTACACGCTCACCTTCATCTGCAAACATGACGGTATGCTCGCCCACAATATCACCTGCTCTAATGGTGGAAAAACCAATGGTTTTTCTATCTCTTTCACCGGTATTCCCTTCCCTGCCATAAATAGCACATGTATTTAGATCACGATCTAGCGTATCGGCAATCACTTCACCCATTCGCAGTGCAGTACCCGATGGGGCATCTACTTTATGTCGGTGGTGAGCTTCAATGACTTCAATATCGGTATAGTCACCCATCACTTTTGCTGTCATTTCTAATAATTTAAACGTTAGATTGACACCCACACTCATATTAGGCGCTAGTACTATAGCTACATCATTGGCAGCTTGCTTTATGGTTGTTTTTTGCTCATCACTGTAGCCTGTCGTCCCTATCACAATCTTTTTGCCTGCTTTTCGACAAATTTCAATGTATTCCAAAGAGGATTCAGGTCGGGTAAAGTCAATTAACACATCAAATTGGTCAACGGCTGCTGTTAAGTCATCAATCACTTTAACATCAATAGTTCCGACTCCTGCCAATTCGCCAGCATCTTTACCTAGCGAGTTACTTTCCGTCCTGGAAACTGCAACGGTTAAGTCTGAATTTGTGGATAAGACAGCGGCTTTAAGCAAAAACAAGCCCATTCTACCTGAGGCTCCCACTACTGCAATTCGCATTGGTATTATCCCGTTAATTTATCAAAAAAACTTTTTACACCATCTGTCCAAGTATGCTCCTGTGGACTATGCTGCTTACCTCCACCTGTTAGAGAGTCTTGTAATTCTTCAAGTAATTTTTTTTGCTCTTTGGTTAAACGAACCGGCGTTTCTATCTGCACTTTACAAAGTAAATCACCCACTGCACCGCCACGCACGGGTTTTACTCCTTTACCCCGTAATCTGAACAATTTACCCGTTTGCGTTTCTGAGGGTATTTTTAGTTTGACTCGACCATCTAATGTGGGTACTTCTATTTCTCCACCCAGACAGGCTGTTGGAAAGTTAATCGGTACTTCGCAAAACAAATTGGCTTCATCCCGGGTAAATATCGCATGATCTTTAACTTGTATTTGTACGTACAAGTCGCCAGCCGGCCCTCCATTAACCCCTGCTTCACCTTCTCCAGCTAAACGGATTCTATCGCCATTATCTACTCCAGCGGGTACTTTAACGGATAAAGTTTTGTTGTCCTGAATTCGGCCTTGTCCACGACAGGGACGACAAGGATCCTTTATCTGTTTCCCCGTTCCTCTACAAGTAGGACAGGTTTGCTGAACAGAAAAAAAGCCTTGCTGCATTCTGACCTGACCATGGCCTTGGCAGCTGGTACAGGTTACTGGACTGGAACCTTTTTTTGCCCCTGTGCCTTTGCATTCACCACATACAACTTTAAGCGGTACTCTTACTGAGGCTTCGGTACCCCCCACAGCTTCTTCCAGTGAGAGCTCCAGGTTATAGCGCAGATCTGAGCCAGCTTGTGCATTGCTACGCCTACGCCCTCCACCACTACCTCCAAAAATATCGCCGAATACATCACCAAAAATATCGCCAAAATCAGCGCCACCACCACCAAACCCTCCTGGGCCGCCGCCCATGCCCTGCTCTACTCCTGCATGACCAAACTGATCATACGCGGCTCTTTTTTTAGGGTCAGATAAAATTTCGTAAGCGGCTTTAGCTTCTTTAAACTTTTTTTCAGCCTGTTCAGAACTATCAGTATTCCTGTCAGGGTGAAATTTCATTGCCAAGCGTTTATAGCTTTTTTTTAATTCAGCATCACTGGCATTTTTTTTAACACCCAGTATTTTATAAAAATCTTCTTTTGCCATAACGTAAATAACCGCCAGCAAAAACCGGCGGTTTTTTTATATCCTTAATCAGGAAAAATAAGGGCTAAAAACAGTCCACATCGGGAACGACTTATTTCTTATCGTCGTCTTTCACTTCTTCAAATTCAGCATCAACGACATCACCGTCAGCCGCAGTAGATTCTTGTGTTGCATCGGCAGCTGTTTCAGAAGGAGCGCCTTCAGTTTCTGCTTTTTGTGCATAAACACGTTCAGCCAATTTACCAGATAATTCAGTTAAAGCATTTGTTTTTGCTTCAATGGCTTCTTTATCATCGGCTTTAAGTACTTCTTGAAGCTCGGTAATTGCTGCTTCAATTGCAGTTTTTTCATCAGCACTGACTTGTTCGCCCAATTCTTCCATTGATTTTTCAGTGGCATTAATCATGCCTTCTGCTGAATTTCTGGCAGAGACTAGTTCAGTAATCTTCTTATCTTCATCCGCATGCGCTTCAGCGTCTTTAATCATGCGATCGACTTCATCATCCGACAAACCGCTGGATGCTGTAACAATAATAGATTGCTCTTTGCCCGTTGCTTTATCTTTTGCTGACACATTCAAAATACCATTAGCATCAATATCAAATGACACTTCTACCTGTGGAATTCCGCGGGGTGCAGGGGGAATATCCGACAAGTCAAAGCGACCGAGTGATTTATTACCACTGGCTACTTCGCGTTCACCTTGTAAAACATGAACAGTTACAGCTGTTTGATTATCTTCAGCGGTCGAAAATACTTGCGATGCATTGGTTGGGATTGTGGTGTTTTTATCAATCAATTTAGTCATCACTCCGCCCATGGTTTCAATACCTAGCGATAACGGTGTCACATCTAATAACAATACATCTTTAACATCACCCCCTAAAACACCAGCCTGGATCGCAGCACCTAAAGCTACGGCTTCGTCAGGGTTAACATCTTTACGTGGCTCTTTACCAAAAATACTTTCTACAACCTCTTGCACTTTAGGCATACGCGTCTGTCCACCAACAATGATTACATCGTTAATTTCTGATGCAGATAAGCCGGCATCTTTCAGTGCTTTCTCACAAGGTGCTTTGGTTCTTTCAATTAAATCGTCTACCAAAGATTCCAGCTTGGCACGTGTTAATTTAACATTCAAATGTTTAGGCCCTGATGCATCTGCCGTGACATAAGGCAGGTTAATATCTGTTTGCTCTGTTGATGATAATTCAATCTTGGCTTTTTCTGCGGCTTCTTTTAAACGTTGTAGTGCTAATGGATCATTATGTAAATCAATAC
>CAZNGU010000318.1:0-3683 GCA_964572325.1 uncultured Methylomarinum sp. | reverse complement strand
GGCCTAATCATGTGCTTCCAACATCAAGTACTGCACGATATTCTTCACCACTAGGCGTGTATGACTTTCAAAAGCGCAGTAGTCTGATTAACTGCTCACAAGCAGGTGCAGATACTTTGGGCAAAATAGCTTCGATATTGGCAAGAGGTGAAAGCCTTACCGCACATGCACGTTCTGCTGAGTATAGAATTAAATAGGATTTTCATTTTTATCCGTGACTGCGCGAAGTATATGTCACCGTTAGAACCTGATCTAGATCTATTGCGCCATTGTTAATTGCGCTTGGGCTGTGCTCGAAATCCCCATTTGCTCTGTGTAAACTCCGTTTTTACGAATCGTCCGCACACAATTAGCAATGGCTTATTGCTATCTTAGGCAGACTCTTGGCCAGGTGTGCTTGAGTAAACAGTTTTTTTGATCTTTTTCTACATTTTCTAGGTTAAATGGCTATTTCAATGGAATGTTCTGTATACAGTGAGATTTAATTGGTATTTCTATTTAAAATCAGAGGTATAGACCTGTCTCGCAATAGTTATTATCTTGGGTTCAGAGAAAGACGCCTTTATTGACAGCTGTTGTTTTTATGTGTAGGCTTGTTGTAATAATTAAAAACAGGTGCTTTATGAAGTTATCTAGCAGTCTGGCTCTTTTTGCATTTGCCTTTCATGCAAATGCAGCGAGTATTGGTCAGCAAAGTCAGAATTTTAGTATTTCAGATTCCAATCAAGTGGGTTTGTTTCAATTTAACCTGGCTATGGGGCAGGCTGTTGATATTTTTACTCAAGGTCCTGAAAATGACCCTCAAATTTTTCTTTTTAGTGGTGCGCCATCAACAGCAACCTTATTAACTGGAGATGATGATAGTTGCCCTGATTCATTTTGTGGACAGTCAGGTTTTTTCAGTAATTCACTCATTGCCAACAGGTTATTGGACAGTGGTGATTACACGGTTGCAGTGAGTGATTTTTCTTTTAATTCAAGTGAAGCTATATCAGGACAAAATCCTGGTGTTGATCCGGGGGATATTGTTGTTACTGTGCGAGATGCTGGGCCTCTTGATGGGGGGGTGTTTGTACCTGTTCTTGGGCCAACTATGCAAGAAATAATACAAACTATGCAAGATATAGCACAAATTGAGCAACAACAGGCGCAAACTGATAATACTATCCGAGTGAGCAGTGCTGTTATTGGAAGTCGTGTGAATGAGGTCATTGCCAATGTTTTTGGTTTTGATTTGGCAAATTCTAGCTTTGGCAATCTGCAACAGAATAAGCTGGCAGGATCATCTGATTCGGCAGAGAAATCAGCTTATTTACCCGATAATTTTTGGGGAAAGCACATTTATACTTCATTAAGTGAAGATGGTAATAATCTGGGTTATACTACGGATTTATATCAATTCATTGGTGGTTTAGATAAGCGCATTGGTGATTTTTTTGTAGGTACTGCAATTTCCTATGTTTATGGAGAAACCAATCAGGCAGGAAATAATAATTCAACGCATACTATAGGTGTTACTCCTTATGCTGCTTATAGAATAAATAGTTTTTTGTTTGCTTCAGGTCTGGCTAGTTATAACTATACCGCTGTTAATGGAACACAGGGAAGAAGGGATGCAGATATCCATAACTATTCTGGTGAATTAACACTGAATGCCTTTAAGCAAATAGAGTCGTTTTTAGTTAAAGGTCGTGCAGGTCTTAGATATACCCATAATTATACTTCTCTAAAAGGGACTATAGATGCCGATTATGATCAATTGACCTGGATTGGTGATATTGAGTTTGGCTACCAGATCAATAGCAAAATACAGCTATTTACCGGTGTTTTGTATGAATATGTTGATAGAGAAGCAACAGTAGGAACAACCCGAGCAGCAATATCAGAAGCAGTTCATGATGGTGTGGCTTATTTTAGGGGCGGGGTAAATTACAAAGTCAATAATAGAGTCACTTTGGGTCTTGACGGATCCAGTGATTTGAATGATAACAATAATGACATTTTGTCTTTTGGTGCCAATATTAATATTGTACTTTGATATTATTTATATAGCAGAGCAATCTTAGGAATCATACAAGCGAGGATTTAATAACTCCCTGGTTTTGACTTTCCTTTTGCCCCTACAAAGGACTTCGTGAAATTAGTTGCGTAGTCCGCTATGGTAGCAACCAGCATCTTGTTTCAATCGACACTTTTACATCCATGTCTATCGTGCCTATTTTATAAGCGCTTCTGTGAAGTCAAAATTCTGGGCTAAACTTCCGGAGCTTATTAAATCCTCACTTCTTAATGGATTGCGTTGTCTTGCTGCTTTTTTTGATTTATGCCCGTGGCAGTGTAACGCCTTCTTGTCCCTGATATTTTCCTGCTCTATCTTTATAAGAAGTTTCACAGACTTCATCAGCACCAAAAAAAAGCATTTGTGCAACCCCCTCGTTAGCATATATTTTGGCAGGTAAAGGTGTCGTGTTAGAAAACTCCAATGTGACATGACCTTCCCACTCTGGCTCCAGCGGGGTGACATTAACGATAATGCCACAGCGAGCATAAGTAGACTTCCCTAAACAAATAGTCAGCACATCACGAGGAATTCTAAAATATTCTACTGTTCGAGCTAAAGCAAAAGAATTGGGTGGAATGATGCAAATATCCGATTTTACATCGACAAAACTGGCCTCAGCAAAATTTTTGGGATCAACAATTGCAGAGTTGATGTTGGTGAATATTTTAAATTCATCAGAACAGCGAACATCATAACCGTAACTAGATGTGCCGTAGGAAATAACCCGACCTTGAGTCGACTCCCTGACCTGCCCTGGTTCAAAGGGTTCTATCATGCCGTTTTCTACTGCTACGCGGCGTATCCATTTATCTGATTTTATACTCATCTATTGCTTCTCAAAAAAATAGTGGCTTAAGATACCATAGTTGACAGGGGTTCGACAAAAAAGAGCGGCATACATCACGAGTCTTGCATAACAATACTGGCGAATTTATTGCTGTAATCTTTTCCTGTCAATGCTAGTTTTGCCGCCATTTTACGAGCAATAGATCTATAAATTTCGGCTGGCCTACCATCGGGATCAGCTGCAACCGTAGGTTTACCTGAATCGGCAAATTGGCGAATATTTATATCTAATGGAAGAGAGCCCAGCAAGTCAATTTTATTTTTGATAGCCATGGCTTGTCCCCCACCTTGGCCAAAAATAGCTTCCTCATGTCCACATTGACTGCATATATGCATACTCATATTTTCAATAATGCCGAGGACAGGTATTTTGACTTTATCGAACATGGCTAATCCTCGCTGGGCATCCATTAGGGCAATATCTTGTGGTGTAGTTACAATAACGGCAGCAGTCACAGGAATTTGTTGAGCCAGCGTTAATTGAATATCACCTGTTCCGGGAGGTAAATCTATAATCAGATAATCAAGATTATCCCAGTTAGTGTCGTTTAATAATTGTTGCAGGGCATTAGTTACCATAGGGCCACGCCAGATCATGGGTTGATCAGGGTCAATTAAATAGCCAATGGAGATAGTTTGAATGCCAAATGACATTTTAGGGTTCATTCTTTTTCCATCATCACTCGAAGGCGGTCCGGATAAGCCTAGCATGGTGGGGATGCTGGGACCATAGATATCCGCATCAAGAATGCCGATTCTAGCGCCCTCAGAAGCT
>CAZNGU010000317.1:0-3685 GCA_964572325.1 uncultured Methylomarinum sp. | reverse complement strand
GTGGCAGCGACTTCAAATTCACCATTTTCCTGGGTAACACTTCTTACTACTTCGATGAAAGCAGTCATGGGTGGCGTAACAGAGTTTTTAGGGAGCACCTTGACTTCCATTGCCAGGCCGGAATCATAAGCGCATTCAGAAATAAAAGAGATGCCAGCACCACTTAAGGATGTGCAACGACCCACTTTTATGGTGTCAGAATCGGCCATTTTGTAAGTAATTTCACAGTCAACATCCATTCGAATATAGTCACGTTTTTCATCATATTCCAGCATCTGTATTTCCTCATTATATTTATTGAGTGTGGCAGAATTAACTTCAAAACAGAGTGTACTATAAAACCTTTAAAAAACGTTAGGATTTAATCTACGGTTATAGCTAAATTGCTTGAAAGCTATGTTACTGGTATTAGATGCTAACTTTATTTAAATAACTTTGTGAGTTAAACTTTATTGCTATCATGCAATCAGGTTTTCTTTTATTGCTATTGGTTTATTATATTAAACAGTCTGTTAGGGGTATTAAATGGGTGTATATGTTTTTTTAAAAATTATTTTTATGTTAGTCTGGCCCTTTTTATTTTTGTTAATTCCTTTTTTTAGAGATAAAGAAAAATTTTTTGAAAAGGTAAAACAAATTATTAAAAGTGATTAATTTAAGAGCTATGGCTGATTTACAAAGTATCGAAATACGACCAAAATCTCGGCAATATTCCTCTGTTATCTGGATGCATGGTTTGGGTGCAGACGGACATGATTTTGAAGGAATAATACCGCAACTAGGTTTGCCGCCTGAGCATGGTATCGGCTTTATTTTCCCCAATGCTCCGATTCAAGCTGTGACCATTAATGGGGGGATGAAAATGCGCTCCTGGTATGATATTTTGGAAATGAGTTTTGAAAGGCAAGTGGATCAGGAGGGTATTTATCAATCATCGGTTGCTATTCAACAGCTCATACAAAAAGAGCTTGATCGAGGGATAGCCTCTGAAAATATATTACTGGCGGGCTTTTCGCAAGGCGGGGTCATTGCTTTACATACTGCACTGACTTATCCGTATAAGTTGGCAGGAGTATTGGCTCTATCATGTTATCTACCGACTTTGGATAGGATCACAACAGAACTTAGTATGGAAAATCAATCAATTCCCATTTTTATGGCGCATGGAACTATGGATTCAGTCATTGATATAGACATGGCAAAAAAAGCGCTTGAAGGCCTCAAGCAGCTATCTTACCCAATAAGTTGGCATGAATACCCCATGCAACATGCTGTCTGTCATGAGGAGATCAAAGATTTTTCGGCATTCATCCGCTCTGTACTAAAAATATAAAGCGCTAATAAACCGTTCAAGGTATACAAGCTCCTAGGGAGGCTGCCTATTACCCATAAGTCATGCACCCAAAGAAAGGTGATCTATAAGTGCTTATTTCTATTGAAACCAAGAATAGATATATTTATTTTACGTCATTATAACTAATTGATTATTATAGTATTCGTGTTTATGGGTAATAGGCAGTCCTAGCGGCTGGTATGAGCCCTGAACAGGTTCTAAGTTGTTATTCCTCGGATTTCGTTTCAGTTGCTTGTTTTGTTTTTTGCTCAAAATCTTTAGCATAGGAGCTAGAAGCAGCTTGCCCGGTATTTTCTGCTGGTTTGCTAGCAGTTGTTTCAGGAGTCTTGTCAGTATCTTGTACTGGTTTTCTATAATTTGGATTACGATTACGCCTTCTGTTAACACCTTTTCGCGCATTATTTTTAGAGCTGGGGTTGGCTGATTTGTTTTGCTCTGAATCAGTATTGCTTTTTGTTTCTGCCTGAGTACGGGTGTTTTCTTCACCGGCGGTTGTTTTTTGGCTATTTCGGCTGGAAATATTCCTACGTGTGTTACGATTTTGCTTATTATTTCGATTTGGACGCTCGTTGTTTTTATTTCGGTTGCGGTTGCGATTATTCTGAGGCTTTGCTTCTGTCTTGCTTTTTGGTGAGGTTTTTGCCTTGCCAGGCTTTGCAGCAGCGCTTTTGTTTTCTGAGCTACCGACCAGTTTTTGCCAGAAACGCTGAATTAGACTGGATGATGTGTTTTTGCTGCGAACGGGCGCAGGAGCATCTGGAAGAAATTCTTTAATGGCTGGTTTTTCATTGACATGGGTCGATTTTTGCGCAAATTCAGGAATTGAGGTGTCTTCTGTTTTGATTTGTAAATGACTTGGTTTTTCTTCTTCCTCAGACGATTTGATTCGCTCAATATTATAAGCGGGGGTTTCCATGTGTTTGCTGGGTAACACAACAATATCAACTTTATGGTGTGTCTCCAGCGCTTGAATGGTGGATCTTTTTTCGTTTAACAAAAATGTAGCGCATTCAATGGGTAGGTGAGCTACCACTTTAGAGGTGCCTTTTTTCATGGCATCTTCTTCAAGAATGCGTAAAACAGAAAGTGCTACCGATTCAACATTGCGAATTGAGCCTTGCCCTTTACAGCGTGGGCAGGTTAACTGTGTGGAATCACCAAGTGAAGGGCGTAATCGCTGCCGAGACATTTCTAGCAAACCAAAGCGTGAAATTCGACCGGTCTGAATTCTGGCGCGGTCAATTTTTAAGGCGTCTCGCAATTGATTTTCAACCGCTTTCTGATTTCTATTGGCCATCATATCAATAAAATCAATTACAAATAAGCCGCCTAAATCACGTAAACGCAGTTGCCTGGCTATTTCAACAGCGGCTTCTAAATTGGTATTTAAAGCCGTTTCTTCAATATCACTACCTTTAGTAGCGCGAGCAGAGTTAATGTCGATGGAGGTTAAGGCTTCGGTATAATCAATAACGACTGAACCTCCAGAAGGGAGAGAGACCTCACGGTTATAAGCCGTCTCAATTTGTGATTCTATTTGATAGCGACTGAATAATGGAACGCTATCCTGATACAGCTTTGCCTTTTCCAAAAAATGAGGCATCACTTGTTTCAGGAAATTTTGTACCAGTTTAAAAGAGGCTTCTTCGTCGATTAAAATTTCATCGATTTCATTTCTTAGATGATCGCGCAATGCTCTAATAATAACGTTACTTTCCTGAAAAATAAGGAAAGGCGCTTGTTGTTCTGAGCTGGATCGGTCAATGGCTTCCCATAATTGAATGAGGTAGTTTAAATCCCATTGCAACTCTTCAGCATTTTTACCACAACCTGCAGTGCGGATGATAAGCCCCATTTCTTCTGGAATTTCCAGGGCTGCCACCACTTCACGCAACTCATTACGAGTATCTCCCTCAATACGTCTGGAAATGCCGCCGGCTTTAGGGTTGTTTGGCATTAATACCAGATAAGTGCCTGCTAGGCTGATATAGGTTGTTAATGCCGCACCTTTATTACCGCGTTCTTCTTTTTCAATTTGAACAACTACTTTCTGGCCTTCTTTGAACGGGCTTTTTGAGTCGGAATGGATTCGGTATTGGGCTGAAATTTCTTTAAAGGGAAGGAAGCCATGTTTTTCAGCGCCGTAATTAACAAAGGCGGCTTCAAGGCTAGGTTCTACGCGGGTTATGATGCCTTTGTAGATATTTGATTTTTTTTGTTCGTTAGCAGGAAGCTCGATGTCAAAATCGTAAAGTTTTTGACCGTCTACCAAAGCAACACGCAACTCTTCGGGTTGGGTGGCATTGATAAGCATTCTTTTCATTGTGTATC
>CAZNGU010000316.1:0-3693 GCA_964572325.1 uncultured Methylomarinum sp. | reverse complement strand
ATGAACGAAAAAACTGACTCAAAAGGACTTTCCCTCGCGACGATTTCTATTCTCGAACAGCCTCCTAGAATAAGCTGATTAGGTGAACTATAAAAAACAAATAGTTATGATGTTATTATTTAGAAAAATTTTATTAATTAGCATTCTGCTTCTATATACATCCTTTTCTCGGGCAGAACTAGTAATAGAGATTACAAAGGGTGTTGAAGCATCTGTCCCTATTGCTGTTGTACCTTTTGCCTGGCAAGGCGGAACACTTAAAACGCCTGTTAACGTAGCCACAGTAATACAGGCGGATTTAAAGCGGAGTGGTCTATTTAAGACCCTGGCTGTAGCGGATATGCTAACGCGACCTACGGATGCCAATAAGGTTAAATA
This sequence comes from uncultured Methylomarinum sp., assembly GCA_964572325.1. Classification (GTDB taxonomy): domain Bacteria; phylum Pseudomonadota; class Gammaproteobacteria; order Methylococcales; family Methylomonadaceae; genus QPIN01. Next base: position 3,315 of record CAZNGU010000316.1, on the reverse strand, counting down.
CAGAAATTGGCAAGCACTAGGCCAGGACTATTTGCTTATCGGTCAAGTCAGCGAAGTCAATGGTCGTTACCAGGTACAGTTTCAGTTATTTGATGTTTATAAAGGTGAGCAAATACTGGGCTATCGTTTATTGGTTGTAGAGCAAGAATTAAGGCGTACAGCCCATTATATTAGTGACCTTGTTTATGAAAAACTAACGGGTAAAAAAGGTGTTTTTAGCACACGCCTAGCTTATATTACCAGTACTTCAATAAGCGCTAATAAGAAGCGGTACAGGTTATTAGTAGCAGATGCTGATGGTTATAATCCAAAGACTATTGCGTCATCTTCAGAACCATTAATGTCGCCAGCCTGGTCGCCAGATGGTAAAAAAATTGTATATGTTTCATTTGAAAACAAGCGTTCTGCCATTTATTTACAAACCCTGGCGACTGGAAAAAGGTCAAAAGTGGCGGCTTATAGAGGCATCAATGGAGCCCCTGCTTTTTCACCGGATGGAACGCGACTTGCATTAACTTTATCAAAAGATGGCAGTCCGGATATATATGTTCTAAATTTAACAAGTGGAACACTGACAAAAGTGACCAAAAGTTATGGTATTGATACCGAACCTACCTGGGCACCCGATGGTGAATCCATTGTTTACACCTCCGACCGGGGCGGAAAACCGCAGTTATACAGGGTTTTTGTCCGTGGCGGCAATCCTAAACGGATAACCTTTGAGGGTGATTATAATGCCAGGGGACGTTTTTCTACCGATGGCAAAAGCCTGGCAATGGTTCATGCCAATCGTGGGGATTATAGAATAGCAGTAATGGACATGGCAACAGGATTGGTGAATGTATTAACAGCAGGGAAATATGATGAATCTCCCAGTTTTTCACCTAATGGTGACATGGTTTTATTTGCCTCTAAAAACAGTGCTGGCCGAGGGGTGTTAACAGCTGTATCTGTTGATGGTAGAATGCAACAAAAAATGGCTTTTAATAGTGGTGATGTACGGGAGCCCGCCTGGTCACCCTAGATTTTAATAGTAAAGAGCGAGGATTTAATAACTTCCGGATTTTGACTTGCCTTTTGACCTCACAGAAGTGCTTATAAAATGAGTTGCGTAGCCTACATGCGCTTATTTTATAAGCACTCCTGAGAAGTCAAAATTCTGTGCCAAACTCCCAGGATTTATTAAATCCTCACTCCTAAGTAAATATTTTTTTGTGGAGAGATAAAAGATGAGAGTAAAAAAAGTCGTATTAGTTTTGCTATTGAGTGTAGCCTTTTTATCAGCTTGTAGCACGACAGAAGAAAAAGGGGAGGGCATTATGGATGGTATGCCTGATGGCAACAATGATGCATCGACTCAAGGTTATCAAAATGGTTCTGGCATTTCCGCTGAAGCAATGGATTCAAATTCAAATGGTAATGGTGTAGATCCTCGATTTAGCGATCCTGCTAACCCTTTGTCAAAGCAAATTATTTATTTTATGTTTGACAGCAGTTCAGTTCAACAAGAGTTTGTGCAGGTCATTGCAGCTCATTCTCAGTATTTAGTCAGTCATCGTACTGAGAAAATTGTATTGGAAGGGCATGCTGATGAACGGGGCTCCAGAGAATACAATATCGCATTGGGCGAGCAACGAGGCAAAGCCGTATTAAGAATGATGAAAATACAAGGTGTTGCCAGTGATCAAATTGAAGTCGTCAGTTATGGTGAAGAAAAGCCCGCTGTAGAAGGGATGAATGAAGCCGCCTGGCAATTAAATCGTCGAGTAGAGATTGTTTATCAGGGTCGGTAAATGAAAAAATTAATAATGGTAATGTGTTGTGCCAGTTCCGTGGTTTTTGCTGAATCCAGGGTGCTACCTCCAGTTATTGACAATTCTACTTATCCAGCAGGTTCATCATCTTTAGGTTCGACACCTTCTAATCATGCAATATATGAAGTGCTTGGGCGCCTGGAACAGCTACAACATGAATTGCAACAACTGAGAGGAATGGTAGAAGAGCAATCTCAAACTATTATTGATTTAAAAAAACGGCAGGGTAATATCTATTCTGACCTGGATTTAAGATTGCAGGAATTATCAGGAGTCGATATATCGGCCAGCAAAAAACCGCCAGAAATAAGCCTATCTGAAATGAACAAGCCAGCTGTAGAAATGCCTGAAAATATGGCTGGCATTGTAGCGAACAACAAACAAAAGCCTGTTGAAAATACAGTGGCAACAGTAGAGCCTCACTCTACAACGAGTGGAGCAGCAAAAAGCGTAACAAATGAAAGTGAGTTATATCAAACGGCTTATGAAACCCTCAGAAATGGGCATAATACCCGAGCCATTAGTGCTTTTAAATCGTTATTAGTTAAATTTCCAGACGGTGAATATGCTGATAATGCGCAGTATTGGTTAGGCGAGGCTTATAAGGTTAATAAAGAGATTGACTCTGCTAAAACAGCTTTTACTAAAGTAATGACTCAATACCCTGGAAGCGCCAAAGTACCTGATGCAATTCTAAAACTAGCTTATATAGAATTAGAGCAGAATAATATGGCTAAAGCCAGAGACTATTTGACCCAGATTACTGTCAGTCACCCTGGAACCACAGCAGCACATCTTGCCAGTAAAAAACTGATGTCACTGGATATGGCAATGCCTTAGAATCTAAAAATATCGTTACAAACCCTTACTTTTAATTGTTCCAAAAGATTATTGCCCTCTCCCAAGGGAGAAGGCTGGGATGAGATAATGTATGAGTTTTATGTGAAACAGAAGACTGAGAAAGGACTTGGAATTTAATAAGCTCCGGTTTTTGACTTGTCTTTTGACCCACATAAGCATGAATAAAACAGTTGTGTAGCTTGCTATGCGCCTATTTTATTCGCACTCCTGTGAAGACAAAAGCCTGTGCCAAACTCCTGGAACTTATTAAATCCTCACTCATCAAGGTGGTTGAGCATGGGCGTACTGTTTCCCATGAAGATGCAAAAAGGAGGTTGTTAGATGCACCAGAAATCATCTTTCCAAAAATGAAAAAAGCCAAGGGTTTCGAAGTAAATTCGTGGCAATCCGATCATTGCAAGCAACTTTACAATGAGTAAAGTGTAATAGTGTGTACTACTGAGAGTACTAGTGAGAAATCAGAACAAAGTAAAAAAAAGCCATCAGCTACGCTCTATGATCTAGTCTTTATCAACGTCCATCTGAGCAAGGAATTGTTGGATCAGTTGAACCGTTTTATTCTCAAATCGTTCCAATTCACACAATAGCCTTTTTTCAAAGTTTGCCATATTATAAGTAGACGCCATAAGCTTTTTATTTT
>CAZNGU010000315.1:0-3700 GCA_964572325.1 uncultured Methylomarinum sp. | reverse complement strand
ACCAAAATACTGGCAAAATAACCTAAGGCTATCACCGGAGTCCATTTAATGTGGCTAAAAAAAGTATATTTGTGGTTTGACTGTCCCATTAACGCAACCCCTGCAGCAGAGCCTACGGATAATAGTGATCCACCTGTACCCGCAGTCAAGGTGACCAGCATCCATTGATACAGATCCATGTCCAGATTCATATTCAATACTGCAAACATCACAGGAATATTGTCAACAATGGCAGAAATGATACCCACTAGAATATTGGCTGTGGTATCCCCCAGGCCATCATACATGGCGCCTGAAATCAGCTCCAGATAGCCGATATAGCCTAAACCACCTACTGCAAACACAACACCAAAGAAGAAGAATAGAGTGTCCCATTCACAATCACGGACTTTATTAAAAATATCAAAGGACTCATCCTGGTATAGCTTATTAATACTATAGCCATAAATCATCAATACTGATAAACCTGCCATCATGCCCATAAATGGTGGTAGATGAAAAAACTGCTTAAAACTAACTGCGGTTACAATAGTCATTGCAAATAATGCGCAAACCTGAATAGCTCCCGGTTTTAGAAAAACTTCTTCCTCATTTGTTGCTGTGGGTTGAGCATCAGGTATAGCCATATACATAAAGGCAGCAGGAATCACATAGTTAACAACCGAAGGAATAAATAATTCAAAAAAATCAAAAAACTCAGCATATCCTGCTTGCCAGACCATCAGTGTGGTAATGTCACCAAAAGGGCTAAAAGCGCCTCCTGCATTGGCGGCAACTACCAGATTAACCAGGCCAATAGCGACGAACTTATCATTACCCTTGCCTACAGCTAATACCACCGCACCAACTAATAGTGCAGAGGTTAAATTATCAGCCACGGAGGATAAAAAGAAAGTAATAATCCCTGTTACCCAAAACAGTTGTTTATAACTAAATTGTTTTCTTATCATCCATGAGCGCAAGACCTCAAAGACATTACGTTCAGCCATAGCATTGATATAAGTCATTGCAACCAGCAAAAACAGCATCAATGCGGCATATTCGGTTAAATTATATTCAAAGGCTTCATGTAATTGATCTACTGAAACACCTTTTTCTGTTGCCAAAATAGCGGCATGAGCCCAAATGATGGCTGCTGCGAGAATAACTGGTTTGGATTTGCGCAAGCCAGTGAACTCTTCTGCCATAACAAAGCCATAGGCGATAATAAAGATCAGGACGGTATATATTCCTCTTTCTGTACCGGTAAGGCCAAGATTAGTAAAATCTTCTTTATATGCCTCTGTTAGTACCATGTCTCCTTCGGCCAATGCCATTTCCGGTAGCAGGAGTAAACCTGAAATAACTAAAATCAAACGTAACAAAATAACCCCCTAGACAATTCAAAGAATAAGTGCAATGCAAAATTCTCACAATGTTACCATCATATAATAAGCTTTGTCATTTAAAGCATCTCAGTATATTATTGTACGACTTGATTAATGGCTTAAATAGATAATGTATCAGTATAACGACAATGACCAGACTCTCGTCAACGAACGAGTGGCTCAGTTTGCAGAACAAACCGAGCGCTATTTAAAAGGTGAAATAGGGGAGAATGAATTTCGCGCCTTACGCTTAATGAATGGCCTGTATATTCAAACCCATGCGCCAATGCTTCGCGTAGCAATTCCTTATGGCTTACTTGCTTCTCGTCAGCTCCGTATGCTGGCTCATATTGCCAGAAAATATGATAAAAACTATGCGCATATTTCGACGCGGCAAAATATTCAGTATAACTGGCCGGATTTGAAAAAGGTACCTGATATTCTTGCTGATTTAGCCAGCGTACAAATGCATGCTATTCAAACCAGTGGCAATTGCTTAAGAAATACCACAACGGATCCACTAGCCGGTGTATGTGTTGATGAAATCGAGGACCCTCGCCCTTATTGTGAAATTATTCGACAATGGACTACATTGCATCCTGAATTTGCTTACTTGCCTCGTAAATTTAAAATTGCTGTTAGCGGTTCCGAACAGGATAGAGCGGCTACGCAATTGCATGATATAGGTCTTTATATAGTAAAAAATACTGATGGAGAGACAGGCTTTAGGGTATTAGTAGGTGGTGGTCTTGGGCGTACGCCTATTATCGGGAAAGTCATCAGGCCTTTTCTGGAAAAACAACATTTACTGTCTTATCTGGAGGCGATTCTTCGTGTTTATAATCTGAAAGGGCGACGTGATAATAAATACAAATCACGGATAAAAATTCTGGTCAGAGAACATGGCATAGAACAAATGCGGGAATGGGTTGACGCTGAATGGGAACTCATCAAAGCAAGCATGGAAGTTAGCAGTGACCGCATTGCACAGATACAAGCTCATTTTCAAGCACCGCCTTATGAAAACCTGGCTGAATCAGATGCCACTTTTGAAGCACAAAAAACACAAAATTCAGCATTTAATACCTGGCTTAACTTTAATACGGTTGCGCATAAAATACCGGGATATCGTGCGGTATATTTGTCTTTAAAAGCACCTGACACACCCCCGGGTGATATTACCGACAAACAGCTGGATGCGATTGCTGATCTTGCTGATCAATATAGCTTTGGAGAAATTAGAACAACGCATAGACAAAATTTGGTATTTGCTGATGTCAAGCTGACAGATTTATTTTCACTTTGGCAAAAACTGGAGAGCCTGTCCCTAGCCACACCAAATATTGGTACAGCAACAGACATGATTTGTTGTCCTGGTTTGGATTTTTGTTCACTTGCTAATGCTGGATCTATTGGCATTGCTAAAGAAATTAATGAAGCGCTTGATGATATTGATTATCTTCATGACATTGGAGAGCTAAAAATAAATATGTCAGGATGTATGAATGGATGCGCCCATCAAAGCGTGGGACATATTGGCATTCTAGGTGTTGATAAAAAAGGAGTTGAATGGTATCAGGTTACTCTGGGCGGTTCATCTGAAAATAATGCGGCGATAGGCCGGCGTTTAGGGCCTGCTGTGGCCAAAGGTAAAATTACCCAGACTATTGAAACGATTCTGAATGTTTACCTAAAACAACGTCAGGAGAATGAAATATTTTTAGATACTGTCAATCGTATCGGTGTTAGCCCATTTAAGGAAGCGATATATTAAGAGCATGAAAATAATTAAAGATAAACAGCTTGTAGATAATAATTGGTCTCATATTGTTGATGATGCTATAACTCCTGGGGATATTACGCTTTCACTGGCTCGTTGGAAAAAAGAAAAATCAGCATTGGCTGATCATGTTGGGGAAATTGGTGTTAGATTAGCACCATCTGACCTTATTGAAGAAATTGCGGGTGAATTAAACAATATCAGCCTTATTGGTTTAGAGTTTCCTGCATTTACGGATGGGAGGTCATTTTCTCAAGCGCGAATTTTACGCAATCGCTACCATTATAAAAATGAAATTAGAGCAATGGGTAATTTTATGCCTGATCAAGTTTTTTACTTGTCTCGAGTCGGAGTCAATGCCTTTCAATTAAAAAACACGCCTGATTTGGATGCGGCATTAGCAACGATGACTGACTTTACAGTTAAATATCAAGAATCCACATGCTAAGGAACGTGCACAAAATAACTTGAGCAACTAGCTTGTCTTTTTATCCGTCATCTTCGTTACGGCTTCGGTTACATAGCTTGCTATGCGCCCTATGCCGCGCCTTGA
>CAZNGU010000314.1:0-3706 GCA_964572325.1 uncultured Methylomarinum sp. | reverse complement strand
CCTTATGTATGGGTAACCAGGCCAGAGTGGCTGATAATGCCACAGTCGTTTCAACATCCACCCGTAATTTCCCGAACAGGCTAGGCAATAACGCCAATGTTTATTTAAGTTCTGCAGAATTGGCATCTGTCTGTTCAATATTAGGCAAGATACCTGATTTTTCCGAATATATGGCCTATTATGAACAAATAAATGCAACGGCGGATGATACGTATCGTTATTTGAATTTTGATCAGATGGCGGCTTATCAAAGATAAAAACAATTTTAATATAGAAAAAAGGCAAAGAGTGTTTTAGTGCTCTTTGTCTTTCAGTTGAATAACATCAAACATCGGTAGACGTTGTGATGATATTATAAAGAATGCTCCTTCATCCAGTAAGGACGAGTATCACAAACTGCTTTCCACGCGGTGCGTGGGAATAAGACCAAATTGATTAGTCAGTTTTTTTATTATGGCTCATCCCATTAACAAGCAAGCAGATTAATTGATATTGCTCTGTCAATGATGTCAGCTCATTTCTGGCCAATATAAGCTCACCATCCAGATAATAGCTAAATATATTATTGACTCTATATTGAAAGGTGGTGTTTCTGCGTTCAATATCATTTAATTGCTTGCGATTAAACAGCTGTGTCTTTTTAATTTTATTAAACCGGATGCCATGATGTGTTTTTAATTGATCAATCACTGGCCAAGTTTTAATTTCACCCGGTTCGGAATTAATTTTTTTAGCAAATATGGTAAACCAGCGGTCAAAACAAAGCAGAAATAACTGGCATTCATTTTTTATGCGCGATTTTTTCTCTTTAGCATAGTCAAACCATTGTTGATTGGGTTGATAATGTTTTACCCACTTTAATAGATTAGTAGCTGGCATTGGTTTAGCTATTATATAACCTTGAGCTTGTTCACAATTCATAGTTAAAAGCATTAATCCTTGCTCAATAGTTTCTACACCTTCCGCTACCATTTCTCTGTTAAATGCAGTGGCTAAACCAATGATACCTTCAATAATTGCATAATCATTTGCATTATCCAGAACACCTCTAACAAAACTTTGGTCAATTTTTAAGGTATTTGCGGATAAATTTCTTAAATGAGTTAAAGATGAATAACCTGTGCCAAAATCATCAAGCGCAATATGTAAGCCCAGGATGTTGCGGCATGATGTAATAATCTCACTAATGGTACTTAAATCACTTATGGCACTACTCTCCAGTATTTCCAGCTGGAGGTAATTTGAATCTATTTCTACATAATTTGTTAAAGTAGATCTGAGCTTGGAAATAAAATCAGCTGATTGCAGGTGGTATGAAGAAATATTGACACTGACTTCTAAATAAAGCCCTGCAAGTTGCCATTGACTTATTTGTTTTAATGCTTCGTTAATGACCCACTCACCTAAGATAATTTCTAATTCAGTACTTTCAATAATAGGTAAAAAATCAAGGGGGGGGATAACTCCTTTTGTTGGGTGTATCCAGCGAATAAGCGCTTCTACACCAAAAACCTTGCCCGTTTTCATATTTACTTTGGGTTGATAATACAGTTGCATTTCACTGTTTAATAAGGCCTTGTGAATTGCTTTTATGCGTTGTTTCTTATCAACGCGAGACTGGTTTTTCTTCGAATCAAAAAATTGATATTGATTTCGACCATCCATTTTTGCATGATACATTGCCTGATCTGCATGACGTAGCAATGTATCAAGATCAGCATCATCATTGGGATATAAGGTAACTCCACTTGAGGCACTAATTAAAAGCTTATTTCCTTCAATAGTGTATGTTTGTGATATGGAAATATGCAGTCGTTCTAACATTTGCTTACATTCATAGGTGGAATTCATATCGCCTAGTAAAAAGGCAAATTCATCCCCTCCCATACGTGAAACTGTATCTTCTGCCCGAAGTTGCGCCTTTATTCGCTCTGCTACCTTAATGAGTAACTGATCACCGACCATATGACCATAATTATCATTGATGGGTTTAAATTCATCTAAGTCAAGAAAACAAACAGCTAGGAGTGTTTTTGAGCGCTGGCTATGTGCAATGGCCTGCTTAAAACGATCGGTAAATAAGCTTCGATTAGGTAAGCCTGTCAACACATCATAATGTGCCATTAATTCTAATGATGCTTGTTGTTCTTTACTTTGAGTGATATCAGAAAACAAGCTAATATAATTGAGCACTTTTCCTTGTTTATCGAGGATTGAGGAAATAGTAAAAAGCCCTGCGTACAATGCGCCATTTTTTTTACGATTCCATAATTCCCCTTGCCAAAAGCCATGCTGAGCAATTTTTTGCCATATCCCTTCAAAAAAGGATTGAGAATGTTTATCTGAACTCAGTATATTTAGGTTTTGACCGATAACTTCTTCGTAACTATAGTCGCTAATTACACTAAACATAGGGTTCACATCAACAATAATGCTATTAGCATCTGTAATAACAATAGCTTCATGAGCGGCTTTAAAAACCTGAGAAGATAAATTCAGTTGTTTATCTGATTCTCTCAACTCTAATTCAATGGCTATCCGTGCGGCGAGACTTCCCAGAAGATCAACTTTATGGATATCTTCTGTCATCGGTTTATCATCAAGCATATTCAAAATCCCTATGATTTTCCTGTCACTGTTACGAAGGGGTACGCCGATGTAACTGACAACTCCCATATCAACCAGCATTTTATCTTTAGGAAAAATCTGTTGGACATTGTCAGGATAGAAGCATACACCTTGTAGCATGATTTGCTGACAAGGAGTGTCTGATAATGAATAGGAAAAATTTTCAATTATTTTATTATTAACCCAGGCCACGATGGTTGTAGCAGTGTCAGTACTATTTTCATTTAAATAAGCTATAAAGGCATACTTTACATTATGTGAGGTTGCCAGTTCTCGTATGATTTGTTCAAAAAAACCTTCATTTTTTCCAGAGCCTGTTTCAGCTAATGCCCGTAATACTTGCTCACTGCGTTTCCGTTCGCTAATATCAGCGTGTATGCCGACCATTCTGTAGGGTTTATTATCATTATCCCATTCGACTACTTGCCCAATTGAGTATATCCACAGCCACTGTCCATTCTTGCCTTTTCTACGGTACTCAATTTCTTTGGTTTCTTTCCCTTTAAGGCTTTCAGTAAATACTCTTAGTACAGAAGCTTTATCCTTGGGGTGTATGTTTTTTAGCCAGTTATCTAAATTGGAATGAAATGGCTCAGAATCATAAGCAAATAAAGAGGCATACTCATCACCAACTACGACTTCGCCAGTAGCGATATTCAAGTCAAACCAGCTTTGTTTGGAAGCTTTCATCGCAAGTTGCAAACGTTCGGTATTATTTGAAAGTTCAACAGTCTGTTGCTGAATTTTTTGCTCTAAATTTTTAGCTAAATGCTTAATCTTTTTAGTCGCGGTAAAATAAATGGGGTATGCGAAAGCTATAAAAAATATTGCGATGGCAAATGTTCGATAGAGGTGTTTTTGTAATTCAGCACTAATATGATCAATAGATATATCTGCTGCGGAAATATACAGTGAGCCATCTTCAACAAATAAAGGGATAAAAATGCTTCTAAAAGTTCCCCACTGATCAGAGTATTCAATAAATTTTTTTTGTTTGCTGTTAAATACCTCAAATACTCCGGGATCAACATCATTATAATGATCAAAGAATACGGTTAGTCCTTCTTCAGTACTTCGT
>CAZNGU010000313.1:0-3708 GCA_964572325.1 uncultured Methylomarinum sp. | reverse complement strand
AGGCGGACAAAAAGACGAGCAAGATTGGATGATTATTTCTTTCCATCTCCCTTAGCCCATCTTTAGATTTTAAAATGGCTTAGGCAAGATTCTTGGTAAAATTATTCAAATAACCTTTCTTCTTCAATAATACCGGCTGGCTCAACAATTAATGTGGGTTCTTGAGAAATATGCCACTGTGTATCACTGAGACCTTGTGCATCCTCTGGAAGAACTACAATATGACGCGCGGTGCACCCAGATAAAAAAACGGGCAAGATGATGATAATTCGCCATAGACATTTTGTGCTCATAACTGCTCCTCCACATTGGGAGTTAATTCAGTAGCTGAGTCGCTGATGCCTAGCTGAGGGTAACTATTCATCAAATAGAAAATAGCTTCTACCATATTTGCAAGCAGGCTGTCTGCCGCTCTTTTCAGGGACGTTTGGTAGGGCGTTTGTACTATAGCGAAGACTCCCTTTTTAATTCCCTTCGAAAAAAAATGACGCTCCGCTTTTAAGCCGCTCTGTGTTGTTGCTACTAAATTAACATCTAAATCCGCTTCGAGACTGCCACTCCACATGCCAATAACGGGTTCTACAAATACTTTTGATACTTTTCCTTCAATGACCAATGTATTCTTATTTTGTGGCTTAGCCTTTTTGATTACCTTGAATCCTGAAGCGCGTAATTCATCAGCCAGCAATTGAGATAACCATTTGCCGGGTGGGATTTTACAAATCGCGTCTGCGGTATCCATATTGTATCCATTTTTTTTCATACCACATCGCTTGGGGGAAGGTCTGGCGTCAGAAAACGGTATTACTACAGAAATTTCACGACCATTTCCACCAAGAATGGAGGTTTCCAGGCCAGTCATTGGCATATTAAGTTTCATTTCTGTGAATGCACAGCCGGAAAGCAGGGCAAGCAAAACTACCATTAAAATAGTTTTCGACATGATTCTATCCCTCATATAACAAGATCATTATTCATGATAGTATCATCAAGACGATGAAATTAACAATAAGGTGATTACAAGCCATGAAACTAAATCAGCTCCTGCCCCATAGAAAGTTTTCTATCTTTATAATGATATTAGTTTTGTTCAGTGGATGCCAGACAACAGCCCCCATCTATAATGCTAAAAACATATCCATTTCGCCCAGGCACTCTGCTTCTAATGAGGAAATAGCTGAAGCAATATGGTCGGCAGCGCGACGACGGGGATGGAAAACCGAAATAGTGGGAAAATGGAAAATAAAAGCAGTAAAACACATCAGAAGTCATTCATTAACTGTATCAATAAACTATAGTAAAAGCTCTTTTGATATCAACTATATTGACAGTAATAACCTTAAGTTTGATGGTTCAAATATCCATAAAAACTATAATATTTGGATACATCAATTAGAAGAAAGCATCCAAAATGAAATTAAATTTCGTCTTCCTGAACCTAGGTAAATCTCTTGAAGATTTTTTAACTGCAATGAAACAGCTGCGGAAACTTTGAGAAGATTAACAGCTTGTAGAGTTGGTAAAGATCAACATCGAACAAGTCTATTAGAACACAATAATAATTGCATCATTTCTCGAGCAAAACGTCATCTATCTATAACCATCCCCGGTACCTGATAAAGCTGCAATAATATTTTTTTGGATTTCAGAACTGCCGGAGAACAAGCGACTGGCTAGCGCATCATTTACTAGTTGAGACATGGGACTGCCTTCTATAAGACCGCTGGCACCGAGTATATGAACAGCATCCAGACTTGATTGCAAAAATGCTTCTGCGGCGAATAATTTAGTTTCGGCACTGGCTAAGGTAATACGTTTATTCTGATCTTTCAGTCGTGCGCATTCATTAACCCAGAGACGGGTAGTGTCCAGTCGCAATTTCATTTCTGCTATTTTATGGCTAATGGCCTGATTTTTACCTAGATGACTGCCGTTATTTTTACGTTCGCGACTATAATTAATCACTGTTTTCAGTTGCCGCTGCATCACACCACACAAGCCTGCAAAAATAAAGGCTCGCTCCAATTCCATTGCTTGCTGAATCATCATATTGCCTGCCCCAGTTTTGCCTAGCTGTCTTTGCAAAGGTATGGTGCAATTTTTTAGTATGACATCTCCCATAGTCGCTGTGTGACAACCCGATACAGCGGGGCTATTTAGAAAACTGGCACCTGGGTCATCAGCATGAATAATAAACACAGATAATTTATTATCCAGTTTTTTATTATTAAAGCGTGCATAAATAAGCAAGAAATCAGCTATCGGGCTATTGGTAATAAAGCGTTTATGACCATTCAATATCAGTTTATCGCCTTGCTGAATCACTTCAAGCTCCAGGGCATTAATGTCTGACCCTGCCTGTGGTTCTGTAATGGCATGACCTGCAATTTGTTGTCCTGATAATAAATCAGGTATATACGTGGCTTGTTGCTGCTGAGTTCCATAATTTATCAGCGGAAATACTGCCCCCCATAGATGTGCATTAATAGAGAGTAACAGGCCGCTGTCCATACATTGCTGGCCTAACTGATCATGCGCTGCCACCAGATCTGTAAAGCGATTTCCCAACCCACCCATATCTTCTGAAATAGCATGTTTTAGCAATGCTTGCTCAGCACAATAACGAAAGCGTAATTTAGATGCCTTTAAATCACCTATAGGGAGGAGTGTACTCATCAATGCTGGTGCCTTAAGCCCTCTTCAAAGGGAGAGGATGGGGTGAGGGAAAATAAACCAAGGAAAAACAACTTTTTGCCCCCCTCATCCCAAGCTTCTCCCATCTGAGAAGGCGATTTTTTAAGTCAACGGCATTCAGTGCGCTCATGAATACTCCATTTGTTTTTCCAGCTGTTGATAGTCAATTTTATGATTGGAAAGCAAGGGCAAAGCATCAAGTACTATAAATCGGCAGGGATGCATATAAGCAGGGAGCTGTTGTTTAACGAATTGACTAATCTCAGATAATGCAGCATTAGCTTTTAAAACAACTGCCGCCGCTGGGCGTTGACCACTGGTACTATCGGAAATCCCAATTACCGCACAGTTTTCTATACCCGGATGTTGCAAAATAAGCTGTTCTATTTCTGCCGGTTCTACTCGAAACCCGGAACACTTCATCATTCTATCTAAACGACCATGAAAACAATATTCATCCCGATTATTGCGTGAGACTTTATCACCCGTAGCATAATACAGTTCAGAAGATAGTGCGGGGATTAACTTCCCCTGCTGCCAGTAACCAGCAAGATTATTATCACTTTTAACCCATAATTCTCCAGATTGTGGATCAATTTTAAGCGTGGCTCCACACGCAGAAAGCCCTATAGGAATCGTTTGTTCTGCTTGTAATTGCTCTGGCTTTACCGGCCAGTAACAACAAACATTAGTTTCTGTCGGGCCATATAGATTATAAAAAGTAACCTTAGCTAATAACTGGCACAAGGTGATGAGCAGGGCAGTGGGGAATATTTCACCGGCAAACAAAATAGTTTTTAAATCCGGTAAGGGTGTAACGCTTAATGCACCTTTTAAAGCAATAAAGCTCAGTAAGGAAGGTACGGTATACCAAAGACTGATTCTGTTAGCAGCCAACCATTGAGTTAAACGAGCCGGTGATAATGTTAGCTTTCCGGGAACAAAATAGATGCTTGCACCACAACTCAAACTACTAAATAAATCAAGCACGCTTAGATCAAAATGAAAAGGAGC
>CAZNGU010000312.1:0-3710 GCA_964572325.1 uncultured Methylomarinum sp. | reverse complement strand
AGCCAAAAGACCCGTCAGAATTCGGGTATTATTGAATCCTCGTTCCTTAGGAACGAGCACAAAATAACTTGAGCAACTAGCTTGTCTTTTTATCCGTCTTCTTCGTTACGGCTTCGGTTACATAGCTTGCTATGCGCCCTATGCCGCGCCTTGAAGACGAACAAAAATACCGCGCTAGTTGCTCAAGTTATTTCGTTCCCATTCCTTAGCATATCTTACTCTACCTTCTTAATTTAATGGCAGTGACTCTTCTCTTACCCCTTAATATAATATTGACAGAGTATTAGCACATAGCGGCTACAAATACTTGAGAAATACGCTTGTAAATTCAAATTCAGTAAAGACAATCAAAATATTTCGGAAAGACAAAAAATTGACGAATATATTATTAACTATTTGAAATTAAATTAAAAATTTTTTTTTGGCTTATAAATCGCTTAAAGTTAACTAAATTAAGTTTTAGAAAAGCGAGAATTTGTCATGAAAAAAGAAACTGGAAACCTGGCAATTGTAAGTAATAATACTTTTGCTGCAGCAAAATCAGTCACATTACATAATTATGATATCAGCAGTGCCCTGCAAACAACGCTGGAATTCTCTGAACTCATCAGTATATTCAGCGACAAAGTACAAGGTTTGGTGCCACATACCGGTTATCTCTACGAAAACAATCAATTTGATCTAGAAATTAAAAAAGGGATTGTTACCGATCATTCCTGTACCTATGTACTTAAGATTGAAGAAATGCATTTAGGTAGTTTAACCATGATGCGTCGTCAAAGATTTAACAGTGAAGAAATCCAACTGTTAGAAACCTTATTCTGTTCTCTTATTTATCCATTAAAAAATGCCACGATTTATAAGCAGGCATTAAAAATGGCTTATACGGATCCTTTAACAAAAACCAATAACAGAACAGCATTTAATGATTCAATACAAAGAGAAGTTCAATTGGCACATAGGAATAGTCGCCCTTTATCTGTTATTTTTTTTGATATAGACCATTTTAAACGAATCAATGATAATTTTGGCCATGATTGTGGTGACCTTGCATTAGCATCTGCAGCCAATTGCATTAAAGAAGCGGTTAGAAGCAGCGATGCCGTTTATCGCTACGGCGGTGAAGAATTCGTAATTATATTAAGCGATACCGACCTTGATGGCGCAGAATCAATGGCTGCGAGAATCCTTAAATCCATAGAAAACCACTCTATAGCTTACGGATTAGAAGTTATAAAATTTACTGCCAGCATGGGAGTGAGTTCATTAAAAGGGAGTGATTCCATGAAATCTTTACTTAAAAGAGCAGATCAAGCCATGTACCATGCCAAACAAAATGGCAGAAACCAGGTGCAGACAGAGAAGGTTGAGTCTATTGTCTAACGCTCCATCTACCTTCATGTTGGCAAAGCTTCCGCTCCTGCTTATTCACACGGAAGTGATGTATACAAGTTTTGCAGGAGCAAAAACTTGTCATGCCCCTAAGGTTTTGGCCTGCTTTTTACGACCATTAAACTCTGGCCAAGGCTCATAAGTTTTAACTACTCAAAAGTTTTCGCACATTTCCCCCATTTTTCTGTAAAAAACCCAGCAATAGAAATAAACTTATTATTTTTAAGCTATATTATGGTTAAGTAGCATTTTGTTGTTATCACCAGGAAAAGCAATGGATCGTTTCGACCGGATATTTCGCATACACAGTCTATTAAAAAATCGCTGCACCCCCATCTCACTCAAACAATTAATGGAGCAATTAGAATGTTCCAAAGCCACAGCAGACCGTGACATTAAGGCCTTACGAGACTATTTAAACGCGCCGGTAGAATATAACAGAGAGCTCAATGGTTACATTTATAACCAGCAAAGCGCCAGCAAACCGTTTGAACTACCTGGACTCTGGTTTAGTACAGAAGAACTGCACGGCTTATTAATCTGTCAGCAAATATTGCAAAATATCAGCCCTGGCTTATTAAGCCAACAGATTGATAGTCTGCAAAATCGTATCAATCTCATGCTTAACAGGGAAAATAGCAGACATCCTATGATTGCAGATAAAATACAATTTACGACCGTAGGTAGACGATTAAAAGATGACAGCCAATTCAAACGCATAGCCACTGCATTATTGGGTGATAAACAAATAGGTATAAATTATATAGCGCGGGAGCAGAATAATAAAAGTGAACGTAATGTTTCCCCGCAAAAACTTATTTACTATCGAGATAACTGGTATTTAGTGGCATACTGCCATAACAAAAATGCCTTAAGAATTTTTTCTGTAGATCGCGTCTACTCAGCACATATACTGGATAAAATAGCATATAAAAGCCCAGACTCAGTATTACAAGACTTCATCAACTCTTCGTATGGCATCTTTACTGGAAAAGCCCAACAACAAGTTGTTTTAGAGTTCAGCAAAAACCGCGCTAATTGGGTGGCGGATGAACAATGGCATGTCGAACAAAAAAGCAAATGGCTGGACAATGGCCATTATCAACTCAGCTTTCCTTTTAGCGATTCTCGTGAATTGATCATGGATATATTAAAACATGGTGCGGAAGTTAAAGTGATTGCCCCGCTTTCTCTACAAGAGCGTGTAAAAAAAGAAATAGAAGAAATGAAAAAAAATTATCACTGCCTCACTGATTGAGGTTGTGGGTGTGGATAATATTTATTATCCCGAAAGCTTCCGCAGATTATCCTCTGCTTCAAAGAGGAAAGTAAAGATTAGGGTATTGCTATTAAGTTTAGGAAAAACTCAAAAGACTAAAACCTATGGAACAACTCACTGACCTGAAAGCCATATTACACTCCAAACGCGCCAATATTTACTATTTGGAAAAATGCCGTGTTATGCAGAAAAATGGCCGAGTGCTTTATTTAACTGAAGCAGATAGCGAAAAACAATATTGGAATATCCCCATAGCCAATACGACTTGTATTTTATTAGGAACAGGCACATCCATTACCCAGGCTGCCATGCGTATGCTAGCTAGTGCCAGTGTTTTAGTAGGCTTTAGTGGCAGTGGCGGTACGCCATTAATTGCCGCCAACGAAATAGAATGGCTGACACCACAAAGCGAATACCGCCCCACAGAATATATTCAAGCATGGATGTCATTTTGGTTTGAAGAAGAAAAACGCCTAAAAGTAGCCAAACAATTTCAACAATGGCGTATAGCCTATATGGAAAAAATATGGACGAAAGATAAAGACTTGAATGCCGAAGGCTTTTACCCCGATGTACAACTCCTTAAACAATTCACAGAAAAAATAGAAAATGCCAGCACAGTCAATAAACTGTTAACAGATGAAATGGCACTCACAAAAAACCTGTATCGCATAGCCGCAAATAATACCAAAACTACGGGCTTTACACGTCAGCACACATCAACCGACATCGCCAATGATTTTTTAAACCACGGTAACTATCTGGCATACGGACTTGCCGCAACAACACTCTGGGTGCTAGGTATTCCACATGGTTTTGCCGTTATGCACGGCAAAACCAGGCGAGGTGCCTTAGTATTTGATGTTGCAGACCTAATCAAAGACACACTCATTCTACCCTGGGCGTTTATCTGTGCCAAAGAAGGCGCAACAGAACAAGAATTTCGCCAACAATGCCTGCAAAACTTCACCCGGCATAAAGCACTGGATTTCATGTTTGATACGGTCAAACAGATCAGCCTGCAAGGTGATCAATTATG
>CAZNGU010000311.1:0-3713 GCA_964572325.1 uncultured Methylomarinum sp. | reverse complement strand
TAGAAATCGTCGCGAGGGAAAGTCCTTTTGAGTCAGTTTTTTCGTTCATTTGAGGTGAATAGTTGTGCTATTTAACGAAAATGAACGGAAAAAATGGCCAAAAATAATTTTTCCGTAGCCGATTACCTATTCTCGGACAGCCTCCTAGGCTTCATTATTCCGGCTTAAAATTAAAAGTAAATAATCTGAATTCTTTGCTAAACAAATCTCTACTTTTGGGAACAGGCAGCGGGGATGCTTTACGCACTGCATTTTCAGCAGACCGATCGAAAATGTCATCTCCACTGCCTTTAATTACCGAAACCTCCATTACATCGCCGCTCGGCAACAATTTAACACGCACCATACAACTCATGCCTTTTACCGAAGTCACCGGTTTAATCCAGCGATTAATTACTTTTTGCTGAATGGCATGTTTTGCAGAAATACTGGCCTGTTTGTTTTGTTCAGCCTGTGCTTTTCTTTCCGCCGACTGTTTGGCAAGTAAAGCTTGTTTTTTTTCTGCTTCAGCCTTTTGCTTTGCTATTAACTCCTGTTGTTTTTGTTCTTTAGCTAATTGTTCCTGTTTCCGTTTTTTTGCTTCTGCTTCTTGCTGTTGTTTTATTTTAGCTTTCCGTGCGGCTTCAATAATTTGCTGTTTTTTTAGTTTTTGTTGTTGTTTTTTTTCTTTACGCGCAAGTTCTTGTGTCTTTTTTTCTAATTTTCTGGCTTTTTTCTCTTCCTGTAATCTTTTTTCCTTAGTATCACGCAAACGTTGTTGCTCTTTTTTAAGACTCTTCTCTGCTTCCTTTTGCTTTTTTTGTTGCATCAACCATTTATTTTCTTCATTGTCCTTTAAACGTTGCGCCTCTTGCTGTATTTTTTCGTCATCCAAAATAGAGGCTTGAATAATCTCCGGTAAAGGTTCTACCACAGTTTCGTCAGCCTCATTACTAAAACTGATTCCAAATAAAACCAGAATGCTTAAATGCAAGCTTAGTGCTAATACAAAAGAAAAGCTAAATTTTTTAATGATATTCATGGATTATTGAAATGTCTGAGTCATTAATCCTACACTGGGTACGCCCGCATTTTTTAGTGCGGCCATAACAGTCACGACCTTACCGTATTCAACCCCATGATCGCCTCTGATATAAACCTGGGTATCCGGTTTATTCCTCAATACAGCAGCCACTCGATATAACAGCACATCAGCACTCACAACTTTATCTTCATCTTCGCCTATATCAATATAATATTGACCGAGTTTATCTACCGAGATAATAATGGGTAGTTCATCTTTTTGTTCTACTGCAGCGCTATCTGCCTGAGGTAAATCGACCTCTACACCCGTTTGCAATAACGGTGCTGTAATCATAAAAATAATGAGTAAAACCAATGTGACGTCAATATAGGGAACCACATTGATTTCTGCCATTGGTTTTCTACTTTTCAAGCGTCGACTCATGTACCCTGAACCTGCCTTTGTAACAGTACAATAAATTCATCAACAAAAAGCTCATAACGCCCGGCCAGTTTATCCAGCCTTGTGGTAAAACGGTTATAAGCAACCACGGCCGGAATGGCAGCAAATAAGCCAATGGCTGTTGCAATTAAGGCCTCTGCGATACCCGGTGCCACATTAGCCAATGTCGCATGTTTAATATCGCCCAATGCCCGAAATGAATTCATGATCCCCCAAACTGTTCCAAACAAACCGACATAAGGACTGGTTGAGCCTACGGTGGCTAAAAAAGAAAGTGTTTCATCCAGCTTATCTAATTCCCGGGTTAACTCAATCTGCATCACCTTCTGTGCGCTTTCAATCTGAATGGCGGGGGCAACGCCCTGTTTTTTATTCATCAGAGAAAATTCTTTATAACCGGCTAAAAATATTTTTTCGATACCTTCTGGTTCAAATCCATTGCTGTTTAATTTCTTATAGAGTTCTGCCAGATCAATGCCTGACCAGAATACTTTGTCAAATTCATCAGTCACTTTATAGGCTTGACTTAATTCCTTGCGTTTGGAAAAAATGAATGTCCATGACAGTATGGAAGCTACTAATAAAATGAGCATAACAAACTGCACAACAAAGCTGGCGTTTATTACTAGATGAAAAATGGATAAATCGTTAGTCATTGCTTAACTTTTGTAATATAAAATCAGGGATTTTTTTAGGAGACATGCTATCAGCCTGTAAACAGGCAATGCGTATTTTAGCCGTGCAAAGCACCTCATCATCGCGTGAAATAGTTTGCTCAAAATTAAGGCTAACTTTTTTTGTCTGGGTCACTTTTGCACTAACATCAATTAATTCATTAAACTGTGCTGACTTTAAATAATCAACTTGAACCGATCTGACCACAAAAATAAGATTTTGTTCAGTCCGTAATTGATCTTGTTCAAACCCCAGTTCACGTAACATTTCTGTTCGAGCACGTTCAAAAAATTTTAAATAGTTAGCATAAAAAACAACACCACCTGCATCCGTGTCTTCATAATATACTCTAACAGGCCAATGGAAAACAGACATGTTATTTTTGTTTAAACTTTTGAAGCACTGTAACTGCTATTGAAAAACATCATCATTGACCGGTTCTTTTTGTGGGGCTTTAAGACCAAAATGTAAATAAGCTTTGGCAGTCACAACGCGTCCTCTAGCTGTGCGCATAAGGAATCCTTGTTGCAGTAAATAAGGTTCCAGTACATCTTCTATAGTTCCTCTTTCTTCACTGATTGATGCTGCCAAAGTATCCAGACCCACCGGACCACCTTCAAAATTATTGATCATTGCTAATAATAATTTACGATCCAAAGTATCAAAACCATTATGATCGATTTTTAGCATATCTAACGCCTGATCAGCAATTTCACTCAACACCACACCTTCCGCTTTAACTTCAGCAAAATCGCGCACTCTTCTCAATAAGCGGTTGGCAATTCGAGGGGTACCTCTTGATCTTTTAGCTATTTCATTGGCACCGCTAGTATTTATTTCAATACCTAATACCTTGGCAGAACGCTCTACAATAATGGAAAGTTCCTCAACCGAATAAAACTCCAGCCTTTGCACAATACCAAAGCGGTCTCTCAAAGGAGAGGTTAACAACCCTGCTCTTGTAGTTGCGCCAACCAAGGTAAATGGAGGCAAATCAAGTTTGATTGATCTTGCCGCTGGGCCTTCACCAATCATAATGTCTATTTGATAATCTTCCATTGCTGGATAAAGAATTTCTTCAACCACTGGGCTTAGCCGATGAATTTCGTCGATAAATAGAACATCATGTGCCTCAAGATTTGTCAGTAAAGCGGCTAAATCTCCTGCTTTATCTAACACAGGACCAGAAGTTTGCCGAATATTAGCACCCATCTCTGTAGCGATAATATTGGAAAGTGTTGTTTTGCCTAATCCTGGTGGGCCAAAAATTAAAACATGATCCAGCGCTTCATTTCGTGCGGTTGCTGCTTTAATAAAAATATCCATTTGCTCGCACAATTCCTTTTGCCCCACATAATCAACCAATCGTTTAGGACGAATCGCCCTATCCTGCCTTTCTTCATCAGAAGAACCCGATGCGGAAATAAGTCGATCACTTTCTATCATTTGCTATTAACGCCTTGCAATGCCATGCGGATAATATCTTCACAACTTTGCCCCTCTGCGGAAATATTTTGCACCATTTTACTGGCATCTTGCGCTTTATAGCCTAAAGAGCATAATGCACTGATAG
>CAZNGU010000310.1:0-3724 GCA_964572325.1 uncultured Methylomarinum sp. | reverse complement strand
TTTAAAACTTCTTTTTTTTCTTCAATGACTTCACCTGTCACTACTTTTTCCTCATCCTATCGTTAGCATCAGGAAGAAGGGGAATTAATGAGAGTGGATTGACTGGCTACTGTGGCAATGTATATCGGTAAATAAAAAAGGTTGGAATGAGAAACTACAAATACTCGATTTATTTTCTTTACTTTTCAGCCTAACCTTTTATCGAAAGAGCTTAACATAATGACATTGATTAGGATAATCTTGTATCCCTATATTCCCTTGCGGCCAATTTGACCGAATAGATAGTTTGTTTCATGGCCAAAGTGGCCGGTTCTACTCACACTCACATTAAATAACTTTTTAAATCAACGCTTTATTGGTTGGCACGCTTTTAGCTATATCTTTGAAGTAAACGAAAAAGAGTGCTATGAGTAATAAATTTATAATCATTAGTATATGCACAATCATAGTAAGTGTTGCCAGCGGTTGGAGCTTGGTAATATTCAATAATGAATACAAAAACTCTAGTCACCTAAACCAAGCTATTCCGGTAATTCGTTTTGAACGCCTTGATGAACGCAGAGATGCATTGATTATTGGGCTGTTCAACCCAGGAAACTTGGCAATGGAAATTAACCGTACTGAATTGTCTTTTCAAAGGAATGACATACTTCCTGGCATTGTTTTTAGTTATCAGGAATATGTTGAAAAACCATTAGTACTCGATCCGGGCGATACCATACTGATTCCGTTGCAGAAAAAAAAAGCATTTATGTTTCAAGTGGAAAAAGGAAGTTATTGGGCTAAATTGTATTTTCAGATTCCTGGCCAGGAAGATTTTTACAGTGTGCAACATCAAGTTAGCAAAAAACAACTAAACGGTACTGACAACATTATAAAGATAAGTAAATAATATAGAGGCATTTATGAAAACAAAAAATGTAAAAATTAAAAAAACTTTCCGCCGTGCTGCGTTGCCCCTGGCTATAACTTTAGCCTTATGTTCAACCTCATTAACAATAGCGGCAAAGTCTATCCCTGTGGCAGCACATACAAAACAGTTCATAGAGAAATATAAAAACAGTAAAGACAAACTATCCAGGCATAAAGAAGTTGTAAAAGAAGCTCTGGATGCATTTAAAGCGACTGAAACCGCTTTAAAAGCTTTGCAAAATGATCAACCGAAACAAGCCTTGGCTGCGTTGGAAGTTGTGTCTGGGAATTTGCATTTACTACTTGCCAGAGACCCATCTTTAGGTTTGATTCCTGTAGATATTCGAGTCCAGGTTTTAGAGGGTGAAACCCGTTTAAAAAGAATTAAAGAACTGGAAGATGAGCTGGAAGATTTAATTGGCGATGGACATTACCAGGCAGCTAGGCCGCTTGTTGATAGTTTGGTTGACGAAATAAGAGTCACCACTACTTATTTACCCCTTGCAATTTATCCAGCAGTAATAGATGAAATTGCTCCACTTATAGATGCAGAAAAAATAGATGAAGCAGAAGTAGCTTTAATCACAGTTCTGGATACCCTGGTGACTGAACAGGAAATTACACCTCTAGCTGTTATCCGAGCAGAAGGAGATATAACTCAAGCCTTTCAGCTGGAACATAAAAAGGGATTATCTAAACAGGAAACTAAAACTAAAATCAAAGAATTACTTGGAGAAGCTGAACAGCATATCCAGATTGCAGAGGCATTAGGTTATGGCACTGAAGATGATTTTAAGGAGCTGGGTCAGAGTATTGATGCTTTAAATACAGCTATTAGAAATGAAAAAATACGTGATGAATGGAACGGGATCAAGAAATCATTATCAAAGTTTAAAAATAAAATAGTTCATCCTTCTCATAGGAAATAAATTTAATCCTGCATTGTCTGACAATAATGTAGGTTTTTCATAACATTTAAACAATGGAAACTAAAATGATAACTCGTTTCGCAACTCGTTCATTATTACTTTTCTGGGTTTTTGTATTACCTGCCTTTGGCCAGGAAAGCGGTATAGAAAATTTACGCAAAACCAGCAAGGCTTTTGCATCAATTGCACGCAAAGTATCGCCTTCAGTTGTTTTTATTCAAGTTGAAAGTAGTGTGCAAAATGCGCCTCACCAACAATTTTCTACCCCCTTTAATAATCCGGGCGATCCTCTTGGGGATGAGTTACTAAAACGTTTTTTTGGACAGCAGTTTCAAAATATTCCACAAAACCCAAGGCAACAAAAAACTCCCTAACCTAAACGACGCGCCATTGGGCAAGGTTCGGGTTTCGTATTTAAACTCGACAATGGTGTATTTACTAATAAAACCTATATTTTAACTAATAACCATGTAGTTGATCATGCTGAAAAAATTACAGTAAAATTCCAGAATGGCAAAGAGTATGAAGCTAAAGTAACAGGGACTGATCCAAAATCAGATGTTGCTGTTATTGAAATAAAAAACAATGATATCCCTGCTTTAGCAATGGGTGATTCAACAAGGTTGAACGTAGGAGAATGGGTGGTAGCAATCGGCAATCCTTTTGGCTTAAAAAACACCTTGACTGTAGGTGTTGTCAGTGCCAAAGGAAGAACCAGTATCGGCATCAATGATTACGAGAATTTTATCCAGACGGATGCAGCGATCAATCCGGGTAATTCAGGTGGTCCGCTGGTTAATCTTGATGGTCAGGTGATTGGTATGAATACCGCAATTTTTAGCCGTAGCGGAGGTTATATGGGGATTGGCTTTGCTATTCCCATTAATTTGGCAAAAGCCATAGCGAAACAGTTAATAGATACGGGTGAAGTAATTCGCGGTCATTTAGGTGTAGTTATTCAACCGTTAACCAATGAGCTTGCACAATCGTTTGGGATTGATAATCAAGGCATTTTGATCTCTCAGGTTTCAGATGACTCGCCTGCCAGTAAAGCCGGATTAAAACAAGGCGATATCATCATTGCCTATCAAGGTAAAAAAGTTATTAGTGTAGGCGGTTTTCGAAATCATGTTGCTTTGACTACGCCGGGCTCTGAAACTGAATTGACCATTTTACGAGATGGAAAAAGTAAAATACTGTCGGTAACAATAGGAAAACAAAGCAAGAATATGCAAGTAGCCAGTGCTTCGGCTCAAAATTCTGACGAGCTTGGCATATCTGTACAAACTATTACGCCACAACTTGCCGAACAGTTTAAATTAAAATCGAGTAATGGTGTCGTTGTAACAGAAGTAACGCCATTTTCTATTGCTGCCATGGCAGGGATTAAACCTGGAACGATTATTTTACAGGCTAATAGAAAAGCAGTTAAAAATGCAGCACAATTTAAACGAATTATTAAAGACAATAGCGCGCAAAAAAGTATAGTGTTACTGATTTTAAACGATGGATATCAACATTATGTTGTCCTTAAGTGGAAATAGACAGCATTGATTAAACATAATTTGGTGACTCGTAATATTGAAATTTTTTATTACGAGTTACCTAATAACCCATC
This sequence comes from uncultured Methylomarinum sp., assembly GCA_964572325.1. Lineage (GTDB taxonomy): Bacteria > Pseudomonadota > Gammaproteobacteria > Methylococcales > Methylomonadaceae > QPIN01. The sequence goes on along the minus strand of CAZNGU010000310.1, from coordinate 265 downwards.
CATTTTAGGAGGATACAATGAACGTAAAAAAAGAATTAGATGAAATAACTGAATTATTAAAACAGCAACGAGATGAAATTGAACTTCAGATTCACCTTGCCAGTATGGATGCAAAGCAAGAATGGCAAAAGGCTGAAAAAAATTGGGGCACGTTTATGGATTCTTTAGCAGTGATTACTGATGAAACTAAAGAAACGAGTACTGAAATAATACATGCCACAAAGGTTATTGGCGATGAACTCAAAGAAACATACAGGCGTATTTC
>CAZNGU010000309.1:0-3726 GCA_964572325.1 uncultured Methylomarinum sp. | reverse complement strand
AAGTGTATTATCAAGCAGATTAGTTTTTCCCGCGATAAAAATTTGTGCTGGAACTGCATCTACCAGTAAATCACTGGTTAACACTTTTCCCTCTGCCATTAAAAAATACCCCGTGATGCTATTCAGGCTCATGCCTTTTTTATAAAGATCACCAAAATCAAGCGTTAAGCGTTTAAACCATTGCTCCATGGCGATAAGCCCTAAAACGCGGCCAAAACCCGGTTCAACATTCACCAGACGCCCATCCTTCAGATGCACATCAATCTCTGCCTCGACTGTTGCAATAGAAAATTGATAGGGTGAACCGGGCCATTGTGCATCAATGTCAATTTTTCCTTTGCTTTCTTTGAAGTCGTTCTCGAACTCAAATTGTGATAAAAAACCACCAAAATTGTTGGTAGTCACGCTGCCAACCATGTAAGTGGCATCTACTCCGGCATTTTTAACCCAGTCTGCTTTTAATTCAATTTTATGTTGATCTGATATGACATCAATATGCTTAAAACCTATGCCATCGTTTATGCGTTCTGTCTCTATTTTTAGAGCACCTAAATTAGTATTTTTCCACCATAATTGCTCACTTATCACCTGGATAAGGGGTAGCTTTTGGGCTGTAAAATCATCTTGTTGAAAATCAATTTTCAACAATTCTGTCAAATTTATATATTGCATATTGAGTTCTATGGCTTCATTTTTTGCCTGCTTTTTGGGTAAGCTAAACGCTCCTTTTGCTATTGAGGAGGCAATGTTTCCCAGCCACTGTCCATTTAAACGGTGCATAGCCAGTTCGAATGAACCATACGCTTGTTCTTGCCACTGTAATTGTTTTGTAAGTAAACGGATGTTATTAAGTACCGGATTGTCTGAGTTTGTTTCTGTTTGAGCTTGATCGATAAATGGCAACCATTGTGCTAAATCAAACTTATCACGTTCAATCTCTATCTTTATTACCGGTTCAAGAGGGGCTGTTGCCTGGCCTTTGCCATAGACAATATGAGCAGAATGTATTTCATTGTTCTGCTTGTTAATACTCATGGCAAGCTTAAGGTCATCATGATAATGCAATGAAAGCGGTAATATTTGCTTGTCATTAAGATCCATTAATACCCGTAAAGATGACTTTTCCTTAGCTGTTTTATGTAATATTTCAGGGAAATCAACTGAAATACCGGCCAGGTCTGAACTTATAGCAAGTGTTGCTGTTTGATTGATATTTGCGGGTAAATCCAGTTTTAGTTGATAGGCTGTCGATCCTTTTAAGCGCTGATCCTTTAATATCCAGCTATCAAAAAAATCAAATTGTTGTTTCAAATGCCGAATATCGGTACTACCGTTTATATTTATTATAGTTTTGGCAGTATTACTGTAGGCATTCATAAGCAGGGGAAAGCCCAGTGTTCTGGCATTAATATTTTTGCTAAATAAGCCTGTCTCGGTAAATCGTAAGTCACCTGATATTTCGCTAATATCCAGGTCAATCGAGTTAACTTTCAGGGATGCATTAGATAAATGAGCTATCACATTAGCCTCCACCTCCGCGTTATCGGCTAATGGAATATTGAGATCCAGATGAACCTGGGTTAAACCTTTGGGTGTAATGGCAGCTAAAACACTGTTTGCAGTTGTGGAAAGGGGTGTTTTCTGTAAAAAATGCAGACCGTCAATAAGCTTGCCCTCTATTTTCCCTTTAACCAGTAGGTGGTCACTGGTGGCAAAAGATGGGATTTCTAAGAGCGCATGTTTTATTGTCAAGCCATCGACATGCGCGTGAGACATGTCGATTGTTACACTGTTTTCTAAAAAAAGCACCTCTGCGGATACCTTGTTTAAATTGGGCCAGTCCGAGTTATATTGCAACTCGACATCTTCCATGCGATACAACACTTCAAAAACACCTTGGCTTTCAACAAAGGGAAATTTGTCCATTTCTCCATAAACCAGCACATCCCCCCGTGGAATTTTTCCAGATACAAAAGCATTATCGAGCCAGTCAACCACATCTTCATCCATTACACTCACTGGATAATATTCCGAGGCATGACTTATATCTTGCACATTGGAAAAGGATGCTTGTAAATCCATAAAAACAGGCTCTTCATTTTTTGGAATATTGACCAATACCTTGGTTTCTGTTTGAAAATCCTTGGTGTTTAAAACAAAGTGTTCAGTTGTGATTTGCCATTTCTCAAGGGTTTGCAGCCAATTTAGCTCACCTTTCATTTGTTCGATAATCAGAGACTTTCTGAACAATTTAGAGAAATGTACTTTACCTTCATTCGTATTAAAAATAACCGAACCGCTTTTGTCGCTCCCTTTAATATTCCCTGTCAGGTTGTTAATTTCAGGAAAACCATCAAAAGCACGAGTAAAAATATTGTTAAATATACCATTAACAGCATAGTGCGAATTTTCGTTATCAATATATAGGCTCACGTTTTTTAACATCCCCATTAAATCCAGTTTTTTAACTAGACTATTTTCTGAAATATCCAGGGGTGTAAAAAATTGTACTAATCTTGTCAATTCCTCTAAATCCAATTGTAGAATTGAAGCTGCTATCTGATTAAATGCGTTATCGCTAGCAAGACTAAATGTTGCACTAGGCCACTGCTGATCATCTGTTTTAAGCAATAAATCTGCTACCGTTAATCCCCAGCCTTTATCGTTATTCAATACATTGAAGGATGTCTTGAGTTCATTAATATGCAGCAATTTTTGTTGCTTACCCTGTTGCTTTTCAAGAATAAGGTTTTCTGCCTGTATGCTGCCTGTCATGGTTGATAAGCTAGCTTTATTAAACTGGCTCCATGATTTAAAGCTGCCCATACCTGACTGTAAATTTAAGTTTAGGGGCATTTCGCCAGAGATCAGCTCAGATAAGACTATATCTTGTGCTTCAATATAAACCCTGCCATTAATATTATCCGCTGCAAAAACATCGCCCTGAATGGACATTGAAACGCGCAATGACTTGCCATACTTTTCTGGTAATTTGGCTAGAAAATGAATTTCATGATCTTGTCCTGCACTATCATTTATTAGTAACAAGTCTACATTTTTAAATATGATAGGCGCAGCGTTACGCTGCTCGTCCAACCAGATAATATGACTATTTAAAATTTCATAGCGCCCCCCTTCTAATAACCAATAGGGCTGATCAGCATCGTCTGTGCTTAAGCCGTAGATAGATAAACTACCATCTTCTTTGCGAATAATGGATAATTCTGCACCAACCAGGGTTAACGCGCTTGAAGGCAATAAACCTTGAGTCCATAGTAATTGTAATAAATTAACCCGTAAGCGCACTTGAGCTAATTTGATCGCAGCGGGTTTATCACTGTCGGTTGCTAGCACTTGAATATCATCTAAAATAAATTCAGGACTAAAACCACTCATGTGAGCGCGTAAACTACCTATTTCTATCGGTAGCTCAGTGAGTTCGCGTACTTTATTTTGCAGATCTGTCTTGTAATCTTCTGCGCTCAGTAAAAAAAATCTGATGCCATTAATGGCAATTGCAACAATAAGCAGTAAGCAGAAAAAACTATAGCGTAGAGCCTTAAGGATATTTTGCTTCACCATGATGCCTGTTTACAAAAGCACCACATCATATTGTTCCTGATTATATTCTGCTTCAGATCTAAACTTGATTCGAACACCCAGAAATAACTCCAGTTCAGCCAGCATATCTGCTTCTTCATCTAATAACATTTCAACCACTTCGTT
>CAZNGU010000308.1:0-3744 GCA_964572325.1 uncultured Methylomarinum sp. | reverse complement strand
GTCCTTTTTCCTGAATTTTACGCACATTAATAAATTTTGAGCCTTCTCTTAACCACAAGCCATGCTTAGAATGCATTACTTCCTTGTGTTGAGCATTGATTCTTAATAATCGAGCTTTGCGTTCTGCGTCAGGTGCCACGAATTCACCCACAAAAACAGAAATTATCAGAAGCACAACACCCGCCCACATCACCGATTTAATCACCCAGAAAATAGATAAGCCTGCGGCACGCATGGCAACAATTTCCCGATGATTTCCCATTGAGCCTACAACAAAAAGACTCCCTAACAAAGCAGCCGAGGGAACCAGTTCATAAAAAACACGAGGAGAGGTTAAGGCAAGATATAAAAATATTTCTTTTAAGCCATAATCACCCGTACCAAGATCTTTCATCTCATCACTTAAAGTAAACAAATTAAATAAGGTCAATAAAATAATCAGTGCAACTAAAGAGCCCTTCAAAACCTCCCTAACGATATAGAGCGTTAAAACACTCATAAAACACCTCGTTCTTTAATTTTCATACCCACCCATTTTATGCCATATAAGCGAACCAGCAATACACATCCCAGTAAGAACAATATAAAATAAATCCAGCAGTATCCAAGCAAAACCGGAATTATTTCGTTAACCACCCAGCTATGACTCACCCGGGTCAAATTGCCAAAAATAAAATAAATTGCAAAAGCCACCGCCAAACTTCCGTATATACCACCACGCGGCGACAGCCTTGCCAAAGGTACTGCCAGGAAACTTAAAAATATTACCGCCAGTGGCGTGGATAAACGCTTTTGAATCTCCACCACATCCCGTAACTTGTCAGATTTCCATAGCGTTGCAGTAGGAATGGCATCACGTTTTAGCCGTAGCACCGTTTTTTTCTTTTCGATACGAACCGCATATTCATCAAACTTCTCAATAATAAAATCCATCTCACCCGGTATTCCCTGCACTCTTTCACCTTGCTCCAACACAAGATACACGCCCCCTGATAAATTTTTAATCCAGCCATATTCAGCATTAGCTATGCCTAATCTGCCGCCCTCTCTATTTTGCACAAATACTTTATTCATTCGTTTGTCTGAAGCTATGTCTTGGGTATAAAAAACCAAGTTTCCCTGACTATATTCACTAAATCTTCCTGCCGCTATCCCTCGAAGATCGGCTGCTTTTTTATCTTCATGCGTTAACGCCTTGATTTTAGATTGAGCCCATGGTGCTGCAATCATTGAAAATCCTGCTGTAATAATGCTAAGCGGTAAAACCAATATAAAAATTGCGCGATAAATAACAAAGACCCCACCGCCTGCCGAAGCAATCGCAGCTATTTCATTGTCTCTATACATGCGTCCTAAAACCATTAAAATAGCCATAAAAATAGAAGCCGGCAAAAAAGTACTGATAGCAATAACGGTATTTAAACCCAGAATATTTAGAACGGTTTCGTTGGCGATATTACCTTCAATAGCTTTCGCCAACACGCCGATGAATTGCCGGCTGACAATAATAATAACAATCACTGACAAAACAGACAGAACGGTTTTCATCAAATCCAACACAATCATCTTATCTAAGACGCTAAATAGGCGATAAGACTTTACTTTAACTCTTTCTTTCGACGTTATGCTCAAGCAACTCACCTTACAAACTGATGTATAATTAAGGACATTATTAATTTTATTTACAAATTATATGGACTATTCTATAGAAACCTTAGCTTTAGACAAACTAGAAACTGATTGCATTATTGTTGGTCTTTATGAAAATCAGCAACTTAGCTCATCAGCCAAAATAATTGACTCGCTAAATCAAGGGCTTATCAATAGTTTTATTGCTCGAGGGGATATCAAAGGGAAACATTCAGAAACTTTATTGATCAATCATCTTCCCGAAAGTTCTGTCTCTCGTATTTTAATCGTTGGGCTTGGCGATAAAGAAAAACTAAGCCCTAAGTTGTACCGCAAAGCATTATCTTCTGCAATTGCAAACATAAAAACGGCAAACTTAAATAGCATTGCCTGTACTTTAGCGGATATTGAAGTTGAAAACACCACCACTTTGTGGAAAACCCGACAAATTGTTGAAGTTTTTAATGATGCTCTCTATCAATACCAGCAAACTAAAAGTATTAAAGGGTCAGAAAACAAACTTAAACAAATACAAATTACCGCAAGCAATGAAACCGAATCTGATTCAAAACAAGGACTAAAACAAGGTTTGGCTATAGCTAAAGGTGTTGAATTAACCAAGTTCCTTGCTGATTTGCCTGGCAATATTTGCACCCCAAGTTATCTCGCAGAACAAGCAAAAATCGTTGCTGCTCAATGCACTAAAATGACTGTAGAAATTCTGGAAGAAAGCGACATAGAAGCCTTAGGTATGGGCTCATTTCTTTCCGTCTCTCGTGGCAGTCGTCAACCGGCAAAACTTATTGTTTTAAATTATACGGGTGGTAAAAAAGACAGTAAACCTATTGTTTTAGTGGGTAAAGGACTAACATTTGATGCCGGTGGCATTTCCTTAAAACCCGGAGCTGGTATGGATGAAATGAAATATGATATGTGTGGAGGTGCAAGTGTATTAGGCACCCTACAAGCAGCGGCAGAAATGGATTTAGCAATCAATATTATTGGTATTGTGCCTTCCTCTGAAAACATGCCGGATGGGGATGCCAATAAACCCGGTGATGTATTAACCAGCATGTCAGGTTTAACTATAGAAGTGCTTAATACCGATGCGGAAGGCAGATTAATTTTATGTGACGCCTTAACATATGCTAAAAAATTCAACCCAGAGGTTGTTATTGACTTGGCCACATTAACAGGTGCCTGTTTAGTCGCATTAGGTCGTGTCCCCAGCGGTCTTTTAGGCAATGATGACGCCTTATGCAATGATTTAATTGCAGCCAGCGAAACAGCCAGTGATAGTTTATGGCGCCTGCCTTTATGGGAAGAATATCATGATTTGCTAAAATCAAATTTTGCTGATTTAGCAAATATTGGTGGACGAGATGCGGGGACTATCACTGCAGCCTGTTTCCTTTCTCGGTTTACCGAAGACTATCGTTGGGCGCATCTTGATATTGCTGGCACGGCATGGCGCACAGGTGGTTCAAATAAAGGTGCAACAGGTCGCCCTGTTCCCTTACTCAGTCAATATCTGATTGATAGAGATAATGGCTGAAGTTAGCTTTTACATTCTGTCAAGTTCATCTCAACAGGATCGGCATTTATTTGCCTGTAGACTCATTGAGAAAGCCTATCAAAACCAGCAATTTTGTTATGTTTATACCAATAACCATCAACAAAGTCAGCAACTTGATAATCAGCTATGGTCATTCAAAGCCGGTAGTTTTATCCCCCACCAGGTTTTAGAAGACAGTCTGCCCGAATTTGAACAAAGTATCTTAATAGGCTCGCAAACAGCTCCAGAAAAATGGCAAAAAATAGTGCTTAATCTATCCTCAAATTATCCAGATACCAGCTCTCAAAGTGAACGTATTCTAGAAATTCTGGATAATAATGAAACAATAAAACATGCGGGCAGAATCCGCTATAAACAATATCAACAAGCAGGACATAATATAACAACGCATACAATGTAGTATTTCTTTGACAACAATCAGAAAACAGCGAGATATTAAGCACAAGATAAAACAATACTTCTTAATTCTTTGAACCTTTTACCTTGCCCTTTGCACCTGCTCTTAAAATCACACTATTCATGGAAAAAACATACGCCCC
>CAZNGU010000307.1:0-3763 GCA_964572325.1 uncultured Methylomarinum sp. | reverse complement strand
AGCAGGTATATTCTAATCAATGAAAGCTCCAGTTAAAGATAATCTATTTTGAGTATTTATACTTCGCGCGGTCACGGATGCTGATTTCTAACGGCTGAGTTTTTGCTGATAGCTACGTTGCTGAATCAGTTGCGTAGCTTGCTATGGTCGCATCCAGTATCCTACTTCAAGCGACACTAATACATTCATGTATGTCGCGTCTGATTCAGCGCCTTGCTCTCGACAAAAATCAGTTCGCCATAAATTCAGCATCCGTGACCGCGCGAAGTATACTTTATTCATCCATTTGTTAATCTTGTTTTCAACAATACATAGATTAGAAGGCTAGGCGATTATTAAGGAATGTGCCAGTATTAACTCTTCCAGAAAATATTTTAGCTAACAGTCTCTTTGTAAAAAATGTATGATGGATTTGCAATATTAGTCTGAGGATAACACTATGAAAATCCCTATCACAGGTAGTTGTTTATGTGAAAAACTAAAATACCAGATTACTGCCGAGCCCATAGGCGCTGGAAATTGTCATTGCCGGACTTGTCAAAAATCGACGGGATCAGCCTATCTAGCTGTATTATTTGTACCTTATGATGCCTTGGTAATTACCGGTAATTACCAGGAGTATGCAAGCCAGTCTGCGAGTGGAAATACAGTTTATAGAGGATTTTGCCCTGAATGTGGCAGCATGGTTTTTGGCAGAAACTCAGGCAATGACAAGATTCGACCGGTGAGTGCCGCCACTTTAGACGATCCCAGCATCTATCAGCCTCATATGGATTTTTGGGTGTCAAATGCGCAACCTTGGGATACCATGAATCCTGACCTGCCAAAATTTGAGGAAAATCCTTTGCATTTATAATTTATACTTGTACTGCCCATTATTTGTATAATCCAGACATGCCTAATAATAAAAATACAGTGATGAATACTCAATTTAAAACTATCGGTATTATTGGAAAGCCCAGTGACTCAAGGATTGTAGACACGCTTTCAAATTTAATCAACTATTTGGCTGAGAAGAATGAAGCCATTTATGTTGATTCAAAGTGTGCGGCATTACTGGATATTGATTTCATCATACCGTGTAATATTGATCAGATAGGTAAAACTTGCGATATTGTTATTGCAGTCGGGGGTGATGGCACTTTTTTATCTGCTATGCGTGCCCTAGTCGATACCAGCACGCCTTTATTAGGCATTAACCTGGGCAGGCTTGGTTTTTTAGTGGATATTTCGCCAGAAGATATGCAAATAAAGCTGAATAATATTTTAAATGGCCAATTTATAGAGGAAAATCGATTTTTATTACATGCCAAAATTGTTCGTGAACAAGAAGTTATTCGTCAGGAATTTGCGGTCAATGAAGTGGTTGTTCACCGTTGGACAACCCCAACAATGATTGAGCTTGTCACGCATATTAACGGTATCTATTTAAACGCTCAACGATCTGATGGCCTGATTATTTCTACCCCGACCGGGTCAACCGCTTATTCTCTATCCGCAGGTGGTCCTATTCTACATCCCTGCTTAAATGCTCTGGTTTTGGTGCCTTTAAATCCCCATACCCTTTCTAATAGACCGATTGTTATAGATGATGATTCTGAAATAGAAATTACTTTTCGCAAAACTCGCCAAATGAATGCGCTGGTAAGCTGTGATCATCTGGATATACCTGATGTACTAATGAGCGATAAAGTTGTTATTACAAAGCATCCAAACCCCATTAAAATATTACACCCCGAAGATCAAGACTTTTTTCATATTCTCAGGGAGAAGCTGGATTGGAGTAGTGGTTATCATGTTCAATCATAGTTTTAGTTACAGTATGATCTTGTTAAATAATGCTACTTAATCTGAATATTATTGATTTGGCTGTTGTTAAATCATTAAACCTGAATCTTGAAAAAGGCATGTCGGTACTCACTGGAGAAACCGGTGCCGGAAAATCCATTCTATTAACAGCCCTGGGTCTTGCGCTTGGAAATAGAGCCGATTCTGGATTTGTGCGGCCTAATGCTGCGCGTGCAGAAATTAATCTAGACTTTAGTTTAAAAGACGCCCCACAGGCAAAACAATGGCTGGCAGACAATGATTTGAATGATGAAGATCAGTGTTTTATTCGCCGTATTGTCAATCAGGATGGTGGCTCAAAAGCTTATATTAATAATCGCCCGGTCACTTTACAGTCACTTAAACAACTGAGTGCTTTCTTAGTTGAAATTCATGGTCAGCATGCCCATCTAACATTGCTGGACTCAGACCAGCAACGTCACTTGCTGGATGATTTCGCCAATAATCACGACTTGATAGCAGAGTTAAACCATATTTTTCAGTCCTGGAAAATATGCAGTAAGGAGTTGAATGATTTAGTTAAAGCAAGTACTGATCAATTTGAGCGGGAAGAATTGCTCCGTTATCAGCTGGAGGAATTACGTCAACTTGATCTTGATAACTTTGATTACCATGGTTTATCTGAAGAACATAATAAACTGGCTAATTTAGATCTTATTCTAAAACAAGGTCAGCAACATTTGGATATTTTATATGAAAATGAGCAGCAATCTGTTAATCAGATGCTGGGCTATAGCTTAACAAGCCTGACTGATTTATCGCAGTTTTCAGCTGAAATCACAGAGGTGTGCGAATTATTGACTGAGGCACAAATTCAGCTTGAAGAGGCTTCACAACAGTTACGGCGCTATCTGGAAAGTCAGGAAGCTGATCCTCAGCGGCTCATTTGGCTGGAAGAGCAAATAGGTATTATTCAGGATATTAGCCGTAAACACCAAACCACGCCAGAACAACTTCCCCAGTTGGCTGAAGCATTGCAGGCAGAGCTTGATAGCATTAGCCATAGTAGTGAGCGCATTGAAGCATTAACACTAAGTACCGGGAAACAACTATCTAAATATCAAAAACTCAGTGCCAGTCTTTCAGAAAATCGTTGCTTAAATGCAAAAAAACTAGCCATTAGCATTTCCAGCATGATTAAAGAACTGGGCATGCCTCAAGGTGATTTTTTAGTTAATGTTGATCATCAGGCAGATGAAACACCTAAAGCTCACGGTAATGATAAAGTTGAGTTTTTGGTGAGTGCTAATCCTGGATTGCCGGCAAAACCCTTGGCTAAAGTTGCCTCTGGAGGCGAATTGTCGCGCATCAGCCTGGCTATCCAAGTGAGCACCAGTACCGACAAAACCACACCCACCATGATTTTTGATGAAGTGGATTCAGGAATAGGAGGTGGAATTGCAGAAATAGTAGGGCAAAAATTACGCAACTTAAGTGCTAACCGGCAAATACTCTGCGTTACTCATTTGCCTCAAGTTGCAGCACAAGCGCATCAACATTTATATGTTAAAAAAGATCAGGCCGAAACTACATCTTCTACGGTAACCCGATTAAATAATAGCGAAAGAATAGAAGAAATTGCGCGTATGCTTGGCGGCGTTAATATTACTCAAAACACCTTGGTCCATGCAGAAGAAATGTTGAATTTGACAGATGATGTATTAGGCTAGATCAGTAAGCGGCATCGGCTTGTGTATACCCCAGCCTTGCGCATAATCTACACCAATTTCTCTGAGCAGAATAAGGATTTCCTCGTTTTCCACATATTCAGCAATAGTTTCAAGCCCTAGTGAATGGGCAATTTCGTTCATTGATTTAACAATGGCAACATCGGCCTCATTATTTAGTATATCTTTTACGAACACACCATCAATTTTAAGATAATCAACATCCAGGCTTTTCAGATAAGCATAGG
>CAZNGU010000306.1:0-3769 GCA_964572325.1 uncultured Methylomarinum sp. | reverse complement strand
GACCCTCTCCCTCTGGAGAGGGCTATATTCGTCAAGATAAGTGTGATGAATTACTAGTACTCCATCAATATTGTATTGACGACGTACTTGATAATGCCCTGCAACTGCTACCATTAACCATTTTCCTGGAGACAATATGGCGGAAAATACAGAAGTAGAAGAGGAAAAAAAATCCTCAAAAAAAATGATTATTATTGCGGTTCTTGTCTTACTCTTAGGAGGGGGAGGAGCCGGTTATTTTTTTATGGCGGGTGATTCAACTGAAGTAGAAGGCGAACAAACTGAAAAACCAGGAGAACAGGCTGATGCAACGGAAAGTAATAATGAAAAGCTTTACACTGCGCTAGAAAAACCCCTGCTTGTCAATTTTCCAAAAGGCTCGAGAGCGCGTTTAATTCAGGTGTCGCTTACCTTGTTGGTAGAGGATGAAGAAACAATAGAGGCATTAAAAAAGCACCAACCTATGCTACGAAATAATTTGCTAATGATAATTAGTGCCAAAGGACCTGATAAATTGGCAAGCAAAGAAGGCAAGGAAGAACTCCGTGCCGAGATGTTAGAAGAAGCTGGCAAAATTATGACCAAAATGACAGGAAAGAACAAAGTGGACAATGTTTTTTTTACTACTTTTGTGATGCAATAATATGTCTACTGTTGATCTATTATCACAAGACGAAATTGATGCGCTTTTACATGGTGTGGATGATGGAGAAATTGAAACCGAAGAAACTGAAGAAATTGACAGCGGTGAGGCAAGGTCTTATGACTTTAATAGTCAGGAAAGAATTGTCAGAGGACGCATGCCAACACTGGAGATGGTTAATGAACGTCTGGCAAGATATTTTAGAATATCATTGTTCAACTTTCTAAAACGCTCAGCAGAAATCTCCATTTCGGGCATACAAGTACAAAAGTTTTCGGAATATATTCAAAGCCTGTTTGTACCTACCAATCTAAATATTATTCGCTTTGCCCCATTAAAAGGACGTGCTTTGATTGTTATGGAGCCACAGCTTGTTTTTACTGCGGTTGATAACTTTTTTGGTGGCGGAGGCCAATTCTATAATAAGGTTGAAGGTCGTGAATTTACTGCGACAGAAATGCGCGTAATTAGACTGATTATTGATTTATTATTTAGGGATTTAAAAGAAGCCTGGAAACCCGTGATGGAAATTGATTTTGAGTATATGAGCTCAGAAGTCAATCCGCAATTTGCCAATATTGTCAGTCCATCTGAAATAGTCATTGTCTCCACTATTCATGTAGAACTTGAAGGCGGCGGAGGCGATATTAATATTGCCATGCCCTATGCCATGATCGAACCTATTAGAGATTTGCTGGATGCAGTCAGTAGTGACCGAGGAGAAATTGATGATAGCTGGCAGGAAAGTTTAAGAAAAGAAGTCTTACGGAGTGAAGTCTCATTAAGCAGTACGCTGGCTCAAAAAACCATGACACTTAGAGAAATCATAAAGTTAGAAACAGGGGATGTTATTCCCATTGACCTTCCTGAAACAGTCATCGTGCATGCTGAACAGGTAGCAATTTTCCAAGGAAAAGTGGGTTTGTCAGATGGTAATTACGCCGTTCAAGTAAAAGAAAAGCTATCTCAGGACTTCTTATAAAAAATGTATTTTATGCTAATCAGGCAAGATAATGAGTGAAGATAAAAACGAAGACCCCGTAGGTGACGACTGGGCCGAGGCAATGAATGAACAGGAAACTGAGGAAGCTGATTGGGGCGATGCCTTAAAAGAACAGGAAGAAACAGAAGGCCTTGAATCAGCAGGCATTAAGGAGTTTGATAAAACGGCTACCGAGAATGCCGAGAATCAAGAGATATCTGATGAACAGCTTAAATTAGATGTGATACTAGACGTTCCAGTAACTGTTTCAATGGAAATAGGCCGAACTCGAGTCAATATCAGAAATTTATTACAGCTTAATCAGGGCTCTGTTATTGAATTAGACAGATTTGCCGGTGACCCAATGGATGTTCTGGTTAATGGTACCTTGATTGCTCATGGCGAAGTGGTTGTAGTGAACGATAAATTTGGCATTCGTTTAACGGATGTCATTAGCCCATCTGAACGTGTAAAAAAACTAGGGTAAGCCTTTTTTATGGATTATGAAAGCATATAAAACATGGGAAACAATTGTTTTTTGGGGATATGGCCTGGCTATCTTTTGCACCCCTCCAAGCATACTCGCAGCTGAAACAGAAAGAAAACAAATACAGCCGGTTTCCTACGAACATGTGTTGAATTGGGCTTTAGGACTAGCCATAGTTTTGAGTATATTCTTTGCCTGTGTATGGATCATGCGAAAAATGGGAGGCTTTGCCCTTTCATCCAAAGCAAACATGAAGGTTATATCTGGAGTATCGCTAGGTGTTAGAGAAAAGCTGGTATTAGTACAAGTGGGGAATAAACAATTAGTACTTGCGGTTATGCCAGGCAAAATTGATAAATTACTGGTTTTGGAAGGCGATGAACAATTACACCAGAATGAAGTGGAAAAACCCTCGGATAGCGAGTTCTCACAACAGCTTTCAAAGCTTTTAAAAAGGCCTGTCAATGAATAAAGTCTTGCTTGCTATGCTAATAATCCTTGGTTTTTTGCTACCAAGCACTTCTATCTGGGCCGCACCCGGTATAGAAGCAGTCACAGTAACAAGCAACCCCAATGGTGGACAAACTTATACCGTCACCATTCAAATTTTAGCTTTAATGACCCTGTTAACAGTATTACCTTCAATGCTGCTAACCATGACCTCGTTTACCCGTATTATGATTGTTCTGGGTTTGTTACGTCAGGCGATAGGAACAGCACAAGCACCAAGTAATCAGGTATTACTCGGCTTATCCCTTTTTTTAACTATTTTTATTATGATGCCGGTTTTTGACAAGGTGAATAGCCAGGCTGTTCAACCCTATCTGGAAGAGAAAATTGATGCTCTCACTGCGATTGAAAAAGCATCTGAACCGTTAAGAAAATTTATGATGAAGCAAACAAGAGAAGCTGATCTTGAATTATTCATGAAAATTTCAGGACGCGAGGATTTTAACTCAGTCGATGACGTGCCCTTTTCTCTATTATTACCAGCCTTTGTCACCAGTGAATTAAAAACAGCCTTTCAAATTGGCTTTTTAATCTTTTTACCTTTTTTGGTCGTTGACCTGGTAGTAGCCAGTGTATTAATGTCAATGGGTATGATGATGCTGTCGCCCATGATTATTTCCTTGCCCTTTAAAATCATGTTATTTGTTTTGGCCGATGGCTGGTCTCTGGTATTGGAAATGCTGGCTGCCAGTTTTTATATTTGAAGCAAAGAAACCATTAATAATAGAGGACATCAATATGACACCAGACGTTATCTCCGTGCTTGCCCAAGAGACGGTTCTGGTTGCCGTTAAATTGATTGCACCCATTCTATTATCTTCCCTGGCGGTTGGCTTACTGATTGCCATGTTTCAGGCGGCGACACAAATTAATGAACAAACCTTAACCTTCATACCCAAACTTGCAACCATTATTGTGGTATTAACGCTTGCCGGCCCCTGGATGTTGCAAGTCTTGATTGATTATTTTCAAGGCCTGGTTCGTCAAATACCAACAATTATAGGCTAAGGAGTTTTCCGTGAATATCTTGAATATATTGCATTTCATCTTCCGCTCATCTGCAGCTGATCTTTATTCTAAAAATCCTCGGTTCTAAACATGAGTGAAATAAAGTCCAATTTGTTCACGGACATCCCCTAAAAGTGAA
>CAZNGU010000305.1:0-3775 GCA_964572325.1 uncultured Methylomarinum sp. | reverse complement strand
TTAATTGAGTCTTGCAAATAAAGCATCTTTTTAAGCCTAAAAAGATGCTTTATTGTTTGTACTTAAAGAAAAATGTAGCAACTTGTTGCTTTCTGTTAAAAACTTTATTGGCTTTATCTCGGCAGGCTGCCATCAAACTGATAATATTTTCCTGTCAATATTATCAATATCAACACAGGAATACCCATAATCGCAGTCATTAAAAAGAATTGTGAATAACCAAGCGTTTCTACTATAGTGCCAGAATAGCCGCCCAAAATTTTGGGCAATAAGGTCATTAATGAGCTAAAAATGGCATATTGCACTGCAGTGAATGAGATATTAGTCAAACTGGATAAAAATGCAATAAAGGCGGCACTAGCTAAACCGGCAGATAGATTGTCTGCTGAAATAACAATATAAAGCATCAACATATCATGGCCCGCCTGAGCCAACAGCATAAACAATAAATTGGTGAGTGCTGATAATAATGCGCCTAGAAATAAAATACGCATCACCCCAAATCGAATAGCCAACAGTCCCCCTAGAAAGCCCCCGACAATTGTCATTAACAAGCCAAAGCTCTTCACCACGCTGGCAATCTCTGGCTTTGTGAAACCAAGGTCTTGATAAAACACGTTGGAAATAACACCGAGTACAATATCTGATATACGGTACAGCCCTATTAAAGCTAATAATAGCCAGGCCAGAGAATAACCATAGCGCTGAAAGAAATCCTGAATTGGAGCCAAATAAGTTTGTTTAACTATTTGCGGTTTAACAATGCCAGATAAGATCACAACTTTGCCTATAATACCCGCTATAAATAATGCCAAGGCCAGTCTACAAAGCTCAACCATGAACCCTGCCAGATGCTTGTTAAATACTACAGCACTCAAAATTGATTTGGCATTTTCAGCGAGCTCTGAAGTATAAGAAAAGCAAGCAACAAATCCTGAAACTGATACCACAAAAAAGCCTAAAAAGCCAAGGTGCTCGTTGCGAATATTTAAGCTGTTATTGCTCGTTTGGACAGAAGGTTCAGCAATAATCAGAGTAGTAACAACCCCTATTAACATAATACAACTGACCAGCAAATAGGTACATTGCCAAGCCTGGTAGCTATAAACCAGTGTTGTCGAACCTAAATAACTGGCTAAAAACAAGGCGCCAGCCCCAGCCAATAGCATACCGGTTCGATAACCTGCTATATAGCTGGATGACATTAATGCCTGCAACTCACTACCCGCTGATTCGATGCGATAAGCATCAATCACTATATCTTGAGTTGCAGAGGAAAACCCCAGCAATACAGCCGCCCATGCCATTAAAGTAAGACTGTCTTTGGCAGGGTCAATAGATGCCATTGCCGCAATAGAAAGCATAATCATAATTTGCGATAACAATAGCCAGGCGCGGCGCCTACCTAATAAACGAGTCAATAAAGGCAAGGGTAATTTATCGACTAAGGGAGCCCAAACAAATTTAAAAGAATATCCTAATGCAGCCCAGCTAAAATAAGTCACGGTTTCTCGCTGTACTCCGGCTTCCCGCAGCCATAAGCTGAGTGAGGAAAAAATCAAAAGCAGTGGTATTCCGGCTGAAATACCAAAAAAAAACAGCGTAACTACTCTAGGGTGAGCAAAACTAGCTAATGTTTTACATCCACTTTCTGATGTGCTTACATTATTCATCTTGCTGCTTTTTATAGGCATAGTCTATGATTAATGGCGCATGATCTGAAAAACTCTGGTCTTTGTATATTGCTGTAGAGATAACTTTAGCGTTCTTTTTAAAATTGGGTGACAAGATCTGATAATCAATTCGCCAACCCACATTATTTGCCCTTGCCTGACCACGATTTGACCACCAGGTGTATTGATGCTCTTCCTGTTTCAATTCTCGAAAGGCATCGACGAAGCCGACCTCATCAAATAACGTATCCAGCCAGGCACGTTCTTCCGGTAAAAAACCTGAGTTTTTTTGATTACCTTTCCAGTTGCGAATATCTTCATTTTTATGGGCAATATTCCAGTCACCGCAAATAATATGATCTCGTCCGGTAGTTTTTATTGCTTCAAGTTTGTGCATCATATGCTCCATACAACGATACTTGACTTGCTGACGCAGTTCTTTTGCCGAACCCGATGGCATATACAAAGAGGAAACGCTTAAATCAGGAAACACGGCTTCAATATACCGCCCTTCACTATCAAACTCATCATTACCCATCCCGATAATAATTTGGTCTGGCTTTTGCCGACAATAAAGCGCCACACCACTGTAGCCTTTTTTTTCTGCATCATGATAATAACAATGATACCCTTCTGGCCAAAAGGCTTCGGCTTTTAATTGCTCAACTTGAGCCTTGGTTTCCTGTATGCAAATAACGTCGGCATTTTGTTCTGCCATCCACAAAAAAAAACCTTTACGTTCAGCGGCTCGAATACCATTTGCATTCAGTGAAATAATACGCATATAAAATTGATTGTTGCCAAAATGTTAAGTAAATCGTATTATACTCAGTTCTCTAAAATATGTACTTCCTTAAATTGAGGAACGGGACTTAAAATGAAACCAGAAATTCACCCTGAATATAAACAAATTACTGTAACATGTGGTTGTGGTAATAAATTTGAAACGGGCTCAGTATTAGCTAAAGACTTGCATGTGGAAGTCTGCTCTTCATGCCATCCTTTTTATACAGGTAAGCAAAGAGTAGTTGACACTGCCGGTCGCGTTGACAAATTCCGCAAACGATTCGGAAAATAAGCTGTTTTTTACATTAATTCTGTAGAAGATAGCTGCCTGGGCAAAGGATACTAGTATGACTAAAGATACAGTAACAATTAGAAATAACGCAACAACAAAAGAAGTAGATCTTCCTATCCTGCGAGGTACTATGGGTACTCCTGCTGTAGATATAGGCACTTTAAATAAAGAAATAGGCACATTTACCTTCGATCCGGGCTTTATGTCTACCGCAAGCTGTAAAAGTGCCATTACCTATATAGATGGGGACAAAGGCGTTTTACTTTATCGAGGTTATCCGATAGAACAATTAGCAAAGAACAGCTCATTTCTTGAAGTGGTTTATTTGTTAATGAATGGAGAACTGCCCAGGGAAAATGAATTATTATCTTTTACCCAGGAAATCAAGCAACACTCAATGATCCATGAAGCCTTGAGAGTTTTCTTCAACGGCTTTCATTATGATGCACACCCCATGTCGATGATGGTGGGTGTAATGGGTTCATTATCGGCTTTCTATCATAGTGAGCTGGATATGAATGATCCTGAGCACCGACGCATTTCTGCTATGCGCATGGTAGCTAAAGTGCCCACTATAGCGGCAGCCAGTCATCGGCATTCCGTAGGCTGGCCTTTTATATATCCGCGCCTGGATTTAGATTATTGTGAAAACTTCATGAACATGATGTTTTCATTGCCAGGTCAGCAGTATATTGATGAAAATAATTATATAGATCCGCTTGCAGTCAAGGCACTGAACTTATTATTTATTTTACATGCAGATCACGAGCAAAATGCCAGTACCGCAACAGTAAGATTAGCTAGTAGCACAGGCGCCAATCCTTATGCCTGCGTTGCTGCAGGCATTTCTGCCTTATGGGGGCCAGCACATGGTGGTGCCAATGAGGCCGTTTTGAGTATGCTGGCAGAAATTGGCACAGTTGATAGAATTCCAAAATTTATTGCTAAAGCCAAAGACAGAAATGACCCCTTTAGATTAATGGGGTTTGGCCACCGAGTCTATAAAAACTTTGACCCTAGAGCC